>DATJDF010000518.1:0-2883 GCA_035497555.1 Arachidicoccus sp.
TTACGACTGGCCACTTAGGTATTAAACAAAACAGCCCGCATAAAGCAGCAGAATACTAAGCTCCTGCGTAGGGATATAATACGTATCGAACCCCGTATTCCGGTATATAAACCAGGATCCGGGGTTTTCCATGTTTTAACCGGTCTTCTTGTAACTACGGCTCCAAAAGTGATTACTAATATTTGACTTTAAAAAAAATCCACCGATGTTAAAAAAAATGCGCTGAAGGTTAAATCTTTTCTTGGAAGTGACTATAAATTGCCACATGATTAATAACAAAAAAAATTAGTGTTATGAAGCAATGGCTTAATTTAAATGATGCAGAGCGGAGGTACTTATTAATGGAAGTTTCTATTAGAACCGGTATCCCGCCGGTATTGATCGAAAAAGACTGGTGGCAGACGCTTGTACTGAAGGGATTATTTGAAATGCCGGCGTCCGGTTTTCTGACGCTCAGTGGCAGCCGGTCTTTACAGTGCTCCTGAAATCCGGCGCCTGGAATTGCCCAGAATTTGGATATGGCGCTGGCTTCAGAGGCTTTCGGTATGTCAGCCACCGCCTTTCCATCCCGCAATTATGTAAAAAAATTAAAGCGTTTTGGAAGTCAGTTTACCAGACACATTATTATAAGGGAGCTACAGGAGTGGTTAGCGGTCTATTTGCAGGGGTCAGATCTGAGTGCCTTTGTGCTTGCACAGGAGAACCGCTCAGATGTGCCGGATATGGATCCCCAGGTGATTTATGTACGTTATACTTCTGCCTTATCTACCTTTTCTCCGCAGCAAGGGTTACTGCAAATCCGATTTAGTGTGCGGTCTTATCACAAAGATCCGGTCATGGTTCGTCAGCGGGATTTACTATCCAGCCACATTCCCGGATTTGGAGATCAGCTGTCTTCCTTCTTTTATGTTAAATCAGTGCCTGTCAAACAGGTCTTATTGGAGAAGGCCTTTTTATTACATGAACTTTTTCAAAGACGTGAAGTGCCAGCTTCCCGTCTGGAAGGCCAATCCCGTCATTTGTATGATCTTGTAAAAATTGTAGATCATGCACCACTGGAGCAATTGATATTGGACAAAGCCCTGTACCGCGCTTTACGTTTACACCGTAAGTTCTGGTACCATCAAAAAGAAGTGCGGTATAATAAACTGAATTTAAAACGACTGTGCTTTATCCCACCCTTGCAATTATTAGGTATAATGATGGATGACTACCGGCGTCTACGCAGGGACGTACTATTTGATACCCGTTATGATTTTACAGAATTAATAGGCCGGGTACAGGAAATCAACGGGCGGCTCAATGGATTGCAGTGGCCCAAAAAGCGTTCAAGACAATCATCCGTTGAATAATTTTTTCAACGCTTTGTAGTTTAAACCTAAAAATAAAAACTGCAGTAGCAATCAACCTGGAATAGGGAAAATGCAGAACCAGCGCATAATGATTATATTCATCATCTCCTGATGCGTTGGTTCTTTTTTAAGGATGCCATATTTTTAGGTCCGCTTAGAAAGCTATTCAGACTGCAAGCTCGTAACGGGGCTCTGTGTCGCTGCCTTCAAAGCTTTAATACTGACGGTCACAAGCGCGATGCCAAATGTGACGAGTACTGCCAGCGCAAAAAACCACCAATGTAATGGTGTGTGGTAGGCAAAATTGTGAAGCCACTTATTCATCACCAGATAACCGATAGGAAGTGCCAGCAACGTTGCGATTATTACGGGTTTTAGCAGGTCTTTGGATATCAAAACGACTAGTGCACGAACAGAGGAGCCTAATACTTTTCGGACACCGATTTCCTTGATGCGCTGTGTAGTGGTATAGGTGGCAAGTCCAAATAACCCCAAACAGGCAATTAGAATGGCCAGGCCCGAAAAGATACTGAGTATGGTCTGCTGTTTGATATCCTTACTATACATATCATCAAACTGCTGATCCAGAAAGCTGTATTCAAAAGGGTAGGCAGGAGCTGCCAGTGCATAATCTTTTTTGATGGCACTGACAGTGCGGTGAATATCACCGCCTTTTAACCGGATAATCGCCAGCCGGTGATCTGATCCAGGCGTAATGACAAGCGGCATCATGTTTTCTTTCAGGGATAGAAAACTGAAGTCCTGGATGACGCCGACAATACGGCGTTTAAGACTGTCATTGCTGGTGTTACGGATCCACTTTCCAATTGCCTCCTGATCTGTCCAGCCCAGTTTGGCAGCAGCGGTCTGATTAATCAGAACTGCATCTGCCGAGTCTGTTGGGTACTGAACCGAGAAATCTCTGCCCGCGACAATTTTCAGCCCAAGTGTTTTTACATATTGAAAATCGGTATATTCCGTTCTGGCATTCCACTTTTCATGCTGGCCCTCTACATCAAAATAATAACCATCAAAAAACCCTCCCGGCTCTCCGGACATCAGCGAAACAGACGCGATACCTGGCTCATTTTCCAGCGCCTGCTTGAAGAGCGTCCGGTTTTGGTAGATATCCGCATTGTCTAAACGGACAAGCATGGACTGCTCCTTATTATAACCCAGGTCTTTTTGCCGGACATAACGCATTTGGTACATAATAATGATGGTGCCAATCATGAGCAAAACTGAGATCGTAAACTGCACGACAACTAAGCTCTGTCTAAAGAGGACCCCGCCCTTACCCAGATTTAATTTGCCCTTTATGGACGCAACCGGTGAGAAGCCAGATAGGTAAAACGCCGGATAACATCCCGATAACCCACCGACACAAACAATAATACCCAGCAGCAGTGCATAAGGCTGCCAGCTATTCCAGTTGACGGCTAGTTCGTAGCCCAGTAATTGATTATACAGCGGCATGACTAACCACAGAATAACTAAAGCTAAGAAACAGGATATGATGGTTATAAATAAA
>DATJDF010000519.1:0-5508 GCA_035497555.1 Arachidicoccus sp.
TTGCCCTTCCTGGTTGGGACCCTTATAACCTCCTTTTTGGCACTGATCATTTCTATCCCATTTTCAATTGCCATCGCTGTCTTTCTGGGCGAATATTTTCCCAAAGGCATACTCTCCAATTTTATCAAAAATACCATTGACCTGATTGCAGCGGTACCATCTGTCATATTTGGCTTCTGGGGCTTTTTCGTACTGGTACCCATCATCCGGGTTCTGGAATTAAAATTCGCAATCATGCCCAATGGGGTAGGTTTATTTTCCGCGGCTTTGATTTTAGCGATTATGATTATTCCCTATGCAGCTTCTCTTGGTACAACAATGATACGTATGGTTCCGGCTACCTTAAAGGAGGCTGCCTACGCCTTAGGGGCAACCAGATGGGAAGTCTTGCGTAAAGTCATTATTCCATTCTCCAAATCAGGACTTTTTGCAGGTATCCTGCTATCCTTAGGAAGAGCCATTGGTGAAACGATGGCGGTTACCATGTTAATCGGCAATGCCAATTTTCTGCCCAAAAGCATTTTTTCTCCGGGTAATACAATGGCCAGTGTAATCGCCAATGAGTTTACAGAGGCGGATCACCCGGTCTATGTATCTGCCCTGATTGAAATGGGTTTATTTTTATTTCTGGTGACTTTTGTTATAAATCTAATTGGAAAAAGGATCATA
This sequence comes from Arachidicoccus sp., assembly GCA_035497555.1. Lineage (GTDB taxonomy): Bacteria > Bacteroidota > Bacteroidia > Chitinophagales > Chitinophagaceae > Arachidicoccus. The sequence continues at coordinate 670 of DATJDF010000519.1, forward strand.
AAACGAGCGACCCGCAGTAATGGTTAGCTTAACATAACTAAAAAATATGAATGATCGACTAAAACTCAGGATATTTAAAAATAAGGCCATGCGGTGGCTGACAATTCTGTTAACCTTGCTGTGTATTCTGCCATTGATATTTATTCTTATTTATATTATCAAGGCTGGTATCTCTGCTATTGACTGGAATTTCATTACCAATATACCTAAACCCGTGGGAGAAACGGGCGGCGGTGTGGCCAATGCACTGCTAGGCACCGTAATTATTATTGCGGTGGCCACCATTATAGCCGTTCCCATCGGTATTCTAACGGGCATTTACCTGAGCGAAAATAAAAAAGGTAAAATTGCCGCCTGGGCTGGCATCTGCGTTGATATTTTGCAGGGTGTTCCTTCCATTGTCATTGGTATTGTGGCCTATTTCTGGATTGTACGTCCTATGGGTGGATTCTCTGCGCTGTCGGGTAGTATTTCCCTGGCCATTATGATGCTGCCCATTATTATCCGGTCAACAGAGGAAACGCTTAAGTTATTACCTGATAGCTTAAAAGAAGCCGCTTATGCACTTGGTATGCCTACACATAAGGTGATTATGAAAGTAATTATTCCATGCGGTTTCAGTGGTATTATATCAGGCGTGATGCTATCTGTTGCAAGGGTTGCAGGAGAAACCGCTCCACTACTGTTCACGGCCTTCGGGAATCCATTTATTGAGACCAATCTTTTGAAACCCATGCAGAGTTTGCCACTACTGATTTTCAATTATGCAACCAGTTCCTATAAGGATTGGCAAAATCTCGCCTGGGGCGCTTCACTCGTATTACTGGTCTTTGTCCTGGCACTAAATCTACTTACAAAACTGATGACAAGAAAATGGAAAGTACAATTATAAAGGCAGTTAATTATAATGCCTATTTTGGGGACAATCAGGTTGTTAAAGAGGTAAGCATGGACATTGCCCGCAACAGCGTTGTCGCTGTTATGGGCCCCTCAGGATGCGGCAAAACCACCTTTTTAAGAGGCATTAACCGCATGCATGAACTGGTACCCAGTGCCCATGCGAATGGGAAAATATGGCTCAACAATGAAGATATTATGGAAATGCATCCCATTGTTGTCCGTCTCAAAATCGGGATGGTATTTCAGCGGCCCAATCCCTTCCCGAATCTTAGCATCCACGATAATGTTCTGGCAGGCTATAAACTTAATGGAATAAAATTATCCAAGTCAGAGAGAGAAAGAATCGTAGAAGAATCGCTCGTGAAAGTAGCACTCTGGAAAGAAGTAAAAGATTCTCTGATGAAAAAAGGCACATTTCTTTCAGGTGGCCAGCAGCAACGGCTCTGCATTGCAAGAGCCGTCGCGATGCAACCGGAAGTGCTCTTATTTGATGAGCCGACCTCGGCCTTAGATCCGATATCTACTGCGATGGTTGAAGAGCTGTTTAAAGAATTGAAAAAGAATTACACCCTGATCATTGTCACCCATAATATGCAGCAGGCTGCCCGGGTCAGCGATAAAACTGCCTTTTTTTATATGGGAGAACTGGTTGAATACGATGACACTAAATTAATGTTTACCAATCCGACAGATCAGCGGACACAAAATTACATTACCGGTAGATTCAGTTAATGAAGATTACCTAAAACATCCTGATTATGGCACAAATTGAAGTTGAAATCCAGCATCTAAAAGAAGAAGTGGTCAATATGGGGTACTTAGTGAAGGCACAACTCCAGAAATCAAAGACGGCACTCACCAATTTTGATAAAAACCTGGCCCGGGAAATTGTTATTAAAGAGAAACGGGTCAATGGTTACGAATTAAAGATTGACCGGGACTGCGAAAATATTCTGGCGCTCCGTACCCCGGTTGCTGTAGATCTGCGCTTTATATTAGCCGTACTGAAAATCAATAACAACCTGGAAAGAATTGGTGATATCGCTGAAGGCATCGCCAAATATATCATTCATACAGAAACAAAATTCACACCGCAATTACTGCAACGCTCCAAAGTCCTTCAAATGCTGGAAGTCGGCATTACAATTTTAGAAGATGGACTTGCTTCATTTGAGCATGAGAACACGATCCTTGCAAGAAGCATCTTTTTAAGAGATGAGTTCCTGGATGAAGTGAATTTTCAGGCCATTGGATTTACCAAAGCGTATATGGCGGAGAATCCGTCAGAAATAGATGAAACACTTTATATTCTTTCTATCATCCGAAAGTTGGAGCGGGTAGGAGACCAGGTTAAAAATATCGCAGAAGAAATTATTTTTTATATTGAGGCTAAAGTGCTTAAACACAATAAAGATCTGCTGCCTTAAAAAGCACTATTTAGTTGAAATTAATAATGGGGTTTACCTGCTGGTATTGCGGGTAAACCCCATTATTAATTTATGCGTTTCCACTACCTGCCAGTTTGAAAATAGTCCATTGCCAATTGTTAAGCAATTAAATTAAACAGGCATTTATTTGCATTTTCAGAAAATTCTGTTTCGACCATCAAGGTCATATACTATTAACAATCAACGACTTAATAGGCGGTAAACTCCACTTTTTTCGATAACGTTATCGTTAATTTGTTTCACAGACAAACGTTAATAAGTTTAATTTCAATTATTGATTAACCAGAAAAGATTGTTACATGACCAACAAATTCAGACTTAAAGTAGCCGTTCAAGGCATTGCGATTTGGGGTATCTGTTCCTTAATTTGTCTGACAGGTTACGCCCAGAATCAAAAAATGGTCACTGGCCGGGTAACGAACGCTGCCAGCGAACCGCTCGAAGGGACGACGGTACATATTAAAAACCAAAGCGGCAACACGCTCACAGATAAGGATGGCGGATTTACAATTAAAGTTGCCGGGGATGCAGTCCTTGAATTCACCCGGGTAGGCTATCTAACAACCAGCCGACCCGTCGCAGGCAAAACCTCTATTGAAGTAGTAATGCAGGAAACTACTGGAGAAATGAGCACCGTTATTGTGACTGCACTGGGCATTAAAAGAGATAAACGCTCCCTGACCTATGCAACCCAGGAAATTGCAGGAAGCGAAATCAACCGCGTCAAAGATCCAGGTGGGAATATCATCAACAGCCTCTCTGGTAAAGTAGCGAATCTGGTTGTCACACCTGCGGGATCAGGACCCGGCGGAGCGTCCAAGGTGGTTTTGAGGGGTAATCGATCTATCAATGGGAATAACAACGCGTTAATTGTAGTGGATGGGGTTCCTATTGATAATACGATGAGCACAGAGGCAGGTGGCGGCGGCTCTGCCAATACCTTTGCCACCCAATCCAAAAGTATAAGCAGCGGCTATTCCGGCATGGATGGTGCTTCCAGTATTAATCCCGAGGATATAGAATCCATAACAGTTCTAAAAGGACCTGCAGCGGCAGCTTTATATGGTAGCCGGGCCGCCAACGGCGCACTGGTGATTACCACTAAAAGCGGCAAGATGGGTAAGATGCGTATCAATTACAATGGCGGTTTTTCCATAGATCAACCCTACATGCTCATGAAATTCCAAAATTCCTATGGAAGGGGCAATGGCGGTGAATATAGTTCCCGTGCAGGTGCAAGCTGGGGTGCACCCAAAACGACCTATAAGGATAATGTCAGCAGCTTTTTCCAAAATGGCGTATTGATTAGTAATGCGATTGATATATCGGGCGGAACCGATAAACTCAAAGGTTATGCATCCTATGCCAATAATTCCACAACCGGTATTATCCCAAAAAATAAACTGAACCGGGATAACTTAAATCTTCGGCTATGGGCAGAGATTTTACCTAAATTAACTTTGGATACTAAACTATCCTACCTGCATCAAAATATCAGCCACTTGCCGAGGTTAGGGGATCAGGGTATCAATAATGAGGCATATATAATGCCCAGAGATCTAAGTATTGACTCCTTAAATTTATTTGAAACAATCGACCCCAATACTGGCTTGCCGTCCCCATTATACTGGACCAATTCTTCCACATTTGCCAATCCCTACTGGGAAGTCAATAGAATGGTGGTAAACCAGCAAAGAGACAGGATTATGATGATGACAGCACTAAAGTATGAGCTGACCGACTGGCTGAGCCTGCAGGCGCGTTATAGTTTGGATAAGTATGACGACCAGATAACCGGGTCCTATTATAACAACACTGTCATCAATCCATTTAATACACCGGGCGGATTATATAAAATATCGGACATACATCACTGGGAACGCAATATGGATTTGCTATTAACCGGCCATAACGCGCTTAATCCAGATCTGAACCTTACTTATAACATAGGAGCCTCAGTACTCAATATTGAAGGCGGGAATATTACTTCAATTGCCAATGGCCTGAGTGTTCCAAATAATTTCGATCTGAATTTCGCTTCCAGCCTGGCAGTTACGCATGTTCCCATTAAAAAAGAGATTCAATCCGTGTACGGGAATATACAACTGGATTATAAAAAGCTCCTCTACTTAGACGCCAGCCTGCGTAACGACTGGGCAAGTACACTGCCACCGCCCTATCGTTATTCCTATCCCTCTATTGGTCTAACGGCTATTGTTTCAGATATCCTGAAATTGCCGGCTTGGGTCACCCTTGGAAAAATAAGGGGAGCCATCACCAATGTGGGTAACGATGCCAATCCCTATATGCTTAATCAGCGCTATATCTATAGCCAGGGTGCCGGCAAAGGCTTTATCTCCAGAGACGGCACCAAAAGTATTGCCGATCTAAAACCTGAACAGACCCATTCAATAGAGATCGGAACCAACTGGCAGTTTTTTGGTAACCGCCTGGGTATTGATGCCACCTACTATAAGAACAATACGAAAAA
>DATJDF010000520.1:0-1616 GCA_035497555.1 Arachidicoccus sp.
AAGACCCCTGACCTACCCCCAGCTGGTAAACTATGTCAAATGCGACCATTCTTTAGAAAAAGAGCTTAACCTTAATCGGTCTTCAAGAACCTTATCAGATGAGCTGAAAGAAGCATTTGAACAAAGCATTTTTCCTAACGTAGCAGATACAAGCAAAAACCATTTGTATGCCACTATCTGGACAGCCATATCCAAGGCGGAAAATATAATGGTGGGAGATATTTGCATGTATGGAGAGCCCAGTGTAGCTGGGGAAGTTGAAATCGGTTATGGCACCTACGCTGAATTTCAGCAAATGGGATATATGACAGAAATTGTCGGGGGCTTCATTCAGTGGCTGAACGCGCAACCTTTAGTAAATAGTGTTTTCGCATCTACGGAGAAAACCAATACAGCCTCATTTAAAGTCCTTGAAAAAAATGGATTTATTAAAACTGAGGAGTCGCTGGAATTGCTCACCTGGCAACGGATACTGGCTGAGGAAAATAAAAGCTGACCTTTTACAACATTAATTGGCATTGTCCGCATAATGAAACAATCAAATCCAGTCTAAAAGCTCATATAACACGTTAGTTACGGGTAGGGCCTTGGATATCTCTGAGCAAAATATTTAGGCCCTACTATTTAATACATGAGCGCATAAAAATTAAATAAGCAATTGGTAAAGCAGCAATAAATTGACGTAAAACAGGATTTAATATTGTCATATAACGCCCAATCATTGACAAGCATAAACCATTTAAAAAGTAGGACTGGAAGTATAACCAAAAATAATTACAGCGGCACTTGCATCAAAATACCTAAATAAGTGCACTATGATGCACTTATTTGCAAAAAATGTCGCATTTTCAATAAAATACATCTTATAGTGCCGTATAATGCTCTTTTAATTGAATTAATCAAAAAATATACTATATTTGTAGCAAAAAGAGCCATATAATGCACTTTGATGAATTAATAAAAATAGTAAAAGAACGTCGAAAGATACTTCTGGTTACGCAAGAATCTTTAGCAGAATTGTCAGGCATCGGCCTCAGAACACTAAAACAATTTGAAAGTGGAAAAGGCAATCTTACCCTACATTCTTTAGGAAAATTAGTGGATGCCTTAGGTTTGGAAATATGCCTAAAAGTCAAAAATCTATCAGTTATAACAAATGAGAAAGGCAAAAATATTATTTAAAAATGAAGAGGCAGGTATATTAACCCAACATGACGATGGTTCGTTCACATTTCGTTATCATGACGGCTGGATGTCAAACAGCGAGAAATCAGGTATAAGTCTGACTATGCCTAAAATTAAGCGGGAATTTAATTCAAATTTCTTATTCCCAGTTTTTTACAACATGCTACCGGAAGGCTCCAATAAACAAGTCGTCTGCCAATATAATAAAATTGACCAGGATGATTATTTTGGATTGTTGATGACTACTGCAAAAGACGATAGCATTGGCGCCATTAGGGTTATTAAAATATAAAAAAAGTGAGTTTACCAGAAATAAAATATTGTCCCGGCACATTAGCAGCAGGTTTTCAAACCTATAGTAGAAGCTGTTTGAATAGCGTATTTCATGGCAAAAAGGTGCAACATGTATTACCTTTCCATTCTCCTACATC
>DATJDF010000521.1:0-11622 GCA_035497555.1 Arachidicoccus sp.
ATGCGGTAAGGCGCGTGTGGTATAATGGAGCACTATATAATGAAGGAGTCGTTTTCGGTGGTCACTCGTGGAAACCATTTGGGATCTCTTACCAAAGTATGGTTCCCAAAAAGAGCCAGGTATTGAACCTGATCACACCGACCTGTATTTCTGCCAGTCATGTGGCCTATGGCGCCGTTAGAATAGAATGGACATTTATGTCTTTGGGCGAAGCCGCCGGTATTGCTGCTTCTATAGCAGCAGGTTCGGACCTTCCGGTTCAGGATGTCGACTACAAAATGCTGGCTCAAAAACTGAAAGCAAATGGCGCGGTACTCGAACTGCCACCCTCCATGCATGCCATCCCAGCTACCATGCCAGCCTTTAATTTGAGAGCCGGTCTGCCTAATTTCTTTAAAAAAGTAAAAGACAATAAAAAGGTTCGTGTTGGTTTTATCGGTGGTAGTATCACAAAGGCAGATGAGGAGTACCGTCGGCAAACCTTACAGCTTTTAAAGACCAGATTTACAAAAGCAAGTTTTGAGCAAGTGGTGGCAGGTATTGCTGGCACGGATGCAGACCTGGGCGTGTTTAGGGTGCAGGATCAACTGATCCGCAAAAAGCCGGATCTGGTTTTTATCGAGTTTGCAGTAAATGGCGGGCACGCAAAAGGTGTTGAAGGCATCATTAGAAAGATATGGGAAAAATTGCCCAACACGGACATTTGCCTTATTTATGCTGTTACTGCAGCGCAGGTAAGAAATTACACCCTCGGCGAAATACCTGAGCATATTACAGTTTTGGAAAAAATTGCGCAGCATTACGGCATACCTTCTATACATCTGGGATTTCATATATCATCTCTTATACAGGCGGGTAAAATGTTGCCGGTTTTGCTTAAAGGAGATCATTCAGGACTTCCTGCGTTTACAAAAGATGGAACTCATCCAACTGCCAAGGGTGGGGATCAGTACGGCAAAACAATCGACCAGGCATTCTCTAAGTGGGTAAATGAAAAAGGACAGCACACTAATCTCAGGTTGAAGGCGCCTTATGATCCTGATAATTGGCAGGATGCTGTAGCTGTTTCCCCTGGTGATATTAAAGATAAAAGCGGGTGGAAGCCAATAAAAATACCCCAATCCTTTGATTATATTGGAAAGGGGAAATGGGTAGATACCCTATATGCAACGGAGCATACCCAAAGTTATATCCGTTTTGCATTTGAAGGCACTGAACTCGGGATATTTGATATTGGCGGGCCGGAAGTGGGTCAGCTCAAAATTATTATTGACGGAAATTCTATGAAGTTTAACAGATTTAATAAATACTGTAATAATCGTTACCGCGGACAGTATTTTTTGACTAATCTGACGCCTGGCAGGCACATCGTGGAACTTAAAGTGGACGCTGACATGCCGGATAAAAGGCAGATCCTGGGAAATAATCAGTTAACTGATATTGATAAAAATCCTGAAAAGTATAATCACCGTTTTATTTACCTGGGTAAAATCCTGATCAGGGGGGAATTACGCTGAGAGCAGCTTAAACGAGGGTGAATGGGTCTTGAGAGGTTATATGTTATAGTTTTTGTAACCAAATCAATCAGCATTAATATGAATATAAAAATAATAATTTCCTTAATCATTGGTTTTTCGTTGTTAGGTTTTTGCGTCCACGCACAGCATGTGGTGAAATTAAGTAGCGGCAAACTTTCTGTGGAATGGCAACAGGGTCCGTCAGGTTATGCAATTAAAAGCATCCGTGTATTAAATAGCGGAGGTAAAAAGGAGTTGAAATCGCCGTCTGGCTTATACACTTTCCTTTTTAGTAAACACCGGCCGGATACAACCTCAATGATAGATCAGTTGGGCGCCAGGGTGGCTCAGTTTCCCGGTGCCTCCTATAAGTATATTATTAATACATGGCGACAGGACCTGCGGCCCGTACCCATGAATACTGCGGGTGTGGCTACTCAATTTTTTCCAAGTACTGCAGTTAAAAACAGGGATAACTCGATCACATTCACGGCTTCCACTTCAAGGGCAATTGTGATGTCAACCTGGTCGCTGGATGCAGCTTTCCCAACGGATATGCTGGTCGAAATAACTTTGAAGGCAAAAGAAGATGGCTATTATTCTTTTGCGACACCTACTTTGGCCGATATTTCGCCTGAAAATCTTCAATGGGGAGTGATCCCCGGGGTTTTTCAAGGCGCTTATATTGAGTCTGATTTGGTTCGCAGTTATGCATATGGACACGGGATACCTGACAAACCGGTTATTGTACGGGATCGTACGACAAGCACGCTTTCGCCGATCATAACCACGGAGGCAGGTATTTCCATAGCTGCGATCCCCGCACCGGGTTTGGCGCGTGATCCCTGGTCCTCTACGACAAATACCCACTCAGACTGGAAAGTAGGGTTTTCGTTAATGAACCGGCAGTCTGTTTTGTTTCCCACCTGTTATTATCCTGTACTCGGAGAACTAGATTCTTATCTGCATAAAAATGAAACAAAAGTTTTCAAGTTCAGGTACTGCATTCAATCTGGGGACTGGTTTAAGTTATTTGAACATGTTGTGAATGATATTTACCGGTTTGATGATTTTCTGAAACTAAAAAGGGCGAAACAGTCGTTGACAAGCCGGATGCTTGCCATCGATACTTATCTGCATTCAGATAAGACGTCACAATGGAGAATAGAAGATTTTAATAATATTAAAATTGGTGCCCAGGCATATTTAGGCGGTGTAGTGGGCAGCGATAAGGATGCGATGAAAAACTCCGACTATGGTGCGATGTGGATGCTGGCCGCTATCATGTCCGATAGTATACTACTGAAAACCCGGTTACCTTATGCCAGAAATTTTAAACTGGCACAACAGCAGATAACTGACGGATTTTTTAAAGGAGCCGCCGCCGGCCAGTATTATTTGAGTAAAGCAAAACATTTTACCGAAGAATGGGGAAATTATGTCGAGCCGGTGGCCTTGACCTACTATATTATGGCGGATATTGGTAACATCCTCTTGTTTGATAGTACGGATACTACGCTCAGAGACCGTTTACGCTTAGGCGCGGATAAATTGTTACAGTGGCAGCACGCAGACGGACATTGGGAAGTGGGCTATGATCGAACGACAACAAAGCCGGTATTTACTGACCTCAAGGATTACAGACCCACATTTTATGGTTTAGTGATCGCCTATCATGTATTAGGCGATAAAAAATACAAAGAAGCTGCGATTAAAGGCGCCAACTGGTTTATAAAAGAAGCCGTAAACAAAGGAAGGTTTCTGGGGGTTTGCGGTGATACCCGTTTTGTGCCGGATTTTGCGACAGTTCAAAGTGCAGAAGCGCTGCTTTCTTTATATTTAATGACCAAGGATAAAAAGTACCTGAATGCGGCCATTCAGACTTCGAGATTTTATACAACTTCTATTTACACGCATCCAATGGCCAGCACACAGAAAAAACTGGTAAATGGGGTTGAAAAGCAGGACTGGGAAATTTCTCAGGTAGGGTTAAGCTTTGAACATGGAGGGGCGATTGGATCGGCAAATAAACGTGGACCGATTTTACTGGCAAGTCATGCGGGGAGTTTTGTCAGGATGTTCCAGTATACCGGGGATTCGTTATTTATTAATATGGCAAGAGCTGCAGCGCTGGGAAGAGATGCTTTTGTGGATTCAGCGACGAGTGTGGCCTCCTATTATTGGGACGATATGAACAAAGGGGCCGGGCCTTTTCCCCATCACGGTTGGTGGCAGATCGGTTGGTTGACAGATTATTTGCTTTCGGAAATTGATTTAAGATCTAATGGAAAAATTCATTTTCCTGCTGGATTTATCACACCAAAAGTCGGTCCGCATAAGTCCTACGGCTTTGCACCAGGTAAGGTTTTTGACGAAGAGGCCAATTTGGTTTTGCCTGGTGATATATTACATATTGGTAATGCGCTCTTTGATTATTTTGGAGCCAGGTCTGTAAAAGGTAATACACTTTACTTTTTAGTACTTAATAATAACGATGAGGACGCACGGCAGTCTGTTCATGTTGACATAGCAGCGGTGCAGAGATATACAGGACGTACGGTTGAGCAGATGGTGATGCTTGACGAAAAGGGGCATATATGTGGTTGGGTGGACGAGGATGGCCAAATGGAAGCTGGTTTTCCGAAATATGGCTTAAGGGTGGTCAAAATTCAGCTTTCAGACAGTAAATAAAAGAAATTATTAGTGTGTACATAAAAAATAAGCTTAAAGTATATGATTTTAGATGAAGAGCGCAGCCGAAAATTACTCTCTGTCAGCCTCAAGGCTGATCTAGGTATTGTCGGCGGAGGGATTTCCGGGGTATGCGCTGCTATTACAGCAGCACGGCAAGGATTAAAGGTAGTACTGGTGCAAGACAGGCCGGTACTCGGCGGGAATGCATCCAGTGAAGTTCGGTTGTGGATACTCGGTGCCACATCCCATATGGGTAATAATAACAGATGGGCTCGGGAGAGCGGTGTGATTGATGAGTTGTTAGTTGAAAATACTTATCGTAATCCGGAGGGTAATCCTGTAATACTCGATATGATTCTGCTGGAGAAAGTCGTAAAGGAGCCCAATATAACCTTGCTGCTGAACACTTGTGTACATGAAGTGTCGAAAAAAGGTGACAATATAGAAAATGTCGCAGCATTTTGCAGTCAGAACTCAACAGCGTACCGTATTGGTGCTCCCTTGTTTTGCGACGCATCAGGCGATGGCATTCTGGGGTTTTTATCGGGGGCTGCATTTAGAATGGGGGCAGAGGGGCGGGAAGAATTCGATGAACCAATGGCCCCTGATGCGGAATATGGAGAACTCCTCGGTCACTCTTTATACTTCTATTCAAAGGATACGGGCAGGCCGGTTCGCTTTACCCCGCCTTCATTTGCCGTCGATGTTCAAAAGGAAGTCCCCAGATTTAAAAGTTTCAATGCCAAAGAGCATGGATGTAAACTATGGTGGGTGGAGTATGGAGGAAGACTGGATACCGTGTATGATACGGAAGAAATAAAATGGGAGCTCTGGAAGATTATCTATGGCGTCTGGGATTATATTAAAAACTCAGGTGATTTTCCCGAAGCTGAAAACTACACGTTGGAATGGGTAGGAATGGTACCGGGCAAGCGGGAGAGCAGAAGGTTTGAAGGTGATTATATGCTATCTCAATCGGATCTGATCCGCCAAAGAGTGCACACCGACGCGGTGGCTTATGGAGGCTGGTCTATTGATTTACATCCTGCGGACGGGGTGTATGCCGACCGGTCCCCCTGTAATCAATGGCATAGTATGGGGATATTTCAAATCCCATACAGGTGTTTATATAGCCGTAATATAAAAAACCTTTTTCTGGCAGGTAGAATTATCAGCGTCAGTCACGTGGCATTTGGTGCCACACGTGTAATGGCCACCTGTGGTTATGTCGCGCAGGCTGTTGCTATCTCGGCTGTGCTTTGTAAGCAGTATAACCTTTTGCCTGCTGATCTTTTTGCCCAGGGTTATATACCCGAATTACAAAACCGGCTTATGCAAGCAGGGCAGTTCATACCAGGTTTGAGACTAATGGATCAGAATGATCTGGTACAGCAAAGCCGGCTAAGCGCAAGTTCGGTTTTACAATTCAGCGGTTTTTCTGCGCATAATTATTTACTGAAAACATTGTCTGTTGCCGCCGCCCAGCTATTACCGGTGACGCCCGGAAGGGTGGCCGCATCCAAATTGCTGGTTAACGCTTTTGAAAAAACCATTTTAAAAGTAGAATTGAGAAGTTGCAGTCATTATGGTTCCTTTACACCGGATACGATATTGTCCCATTTGGATATTGAATTAGTTCAGGGGCTGCAATATATTGATCTTGATTTTAATGCTGATATTGATAAGGAACAATATCTTTTTATATGCTTTCTCGTAAATGAACAGCTCCAGCTGGCCTATTCGAGGCAACGTATTTCGGGGATGCTTTCCGTTTTCAATGGCACAAACAAAGCGGTTTCAAATACCGGAAAGCAAATCGCGCCCGAGGGCTCTGCCATAGACGATTTTGAGTTTTGGTGCCCTGAAAGGCGTCCTGAGGGCCATAATCTGGCCTTGCAGTTGAATTCGATTATTCCTTTTGAAGTTGAAAACATCAGAAATGGTATAGATCGTCCTGTATTAAGACCAAACGCATGGGTTGCAAGTCCGTCTGATGCTAAGCCTCATATAGAGTTGAGTTGGACAGAGTCTCAACGTATCAGAAAAATGTGTATTGTATTTGATACCGATCGGGACCACCCGATGGAATCTATTTTAATGACCCATCCCGAAACGGTAATGCCGTTTTGCATTAGAAACTATCATATTGAAGATGACAGCGGAAATGTGGTCTATGAAAAAAATAATAATTTTCAAACCGTAAATGAAATTTATTTCGATACACCGCTGTTCACGAGGAAATTAAGGTTGGTTGTGGAGCACCCTTCCAGTGAAATTCCCGCGGCCATTTTTTCACTGAGATGCTACGCATAAATATATTTAATTATGATAGATACTATAGTAATTATTGTCTTTTCTGTCTTCATACTGTTGGTTGGAATCAGTTTTTCTAAAACAGGCAGAAACCTTAAATCATTTTTTGCCGGTGGCGAATCAGTTCCCTGGTTTATTGCCGGCCTATCCCTATTTATGAGTTTCTTTTCTGCAGGGACTTTTGTAGCATGGGGAGCCATTGCCTATAAGCATGGCTGGGTCGCTGTCACCATACAATGGACGATGTGCATCGGCGCTTTGATTTCAGGGCTTTATCTGGCGCCCCGTTGGAAGGCGACCGGGAACTTAACAGCCGCTGAGTTTATTAAGGCGAGGCTGGGCAACAAGGTCCAGAAAGGTTATATCTATATTTTCACCATTGTATCGATATTTATTAAAGGATCCGTGCTATATTCAGTAGCCAAACTGGTATCCGTTTCTTTGGGCTATCCTTTAATGCCCGTTACAATCATTCTGGGGTTTTTAATGATATCATACACCGCCCTAGGTGGACTTTGGGCCGTTATGGTCACGGACATTCTCCAATTTGTCGTACTTACTGCGGCGGTACTGATTATAGTGCCTTTGGTATTCGGTGAAGTAGGAGGGGTACACAGTTTTCTTCAGAAAGTGCCCGATGATTTTTTTAACCTGGTAAACGGGGAGTTTACCTGGGGCTTTATATTCGCCTTTGCTATTTATCACATTTTTTATATTGGGGGCAACTGGACCTTTGTTCAACGTTATACCAGTGTGAATTCGCCTAAAAGCGCATCAAAGGTTGCTTTTCTGTTTGCGGGCCTGTATATTTTAAGTCCTGTCCTGTGGATGATACCGCCAATGGTTTACCAGGTGATTAATCCTGCCTTAACCGGTCTGGACGCGGAAAATGCATATATCATGGTTTGTAAGCAGGTACTTCCAGCTGGTCTTTTAGGTCTGATGTTAACGGGGATGTACTTTTCAACCTCCGCTTCTGCTAATACAGCCTTAAACGTGGTGTCGGCAGTTTTTACCAATGATATATACAAAACCTCGATTAACCCGAATGCTTCTGATAGAAAATTAATGTTTGTAGCACGTGGTTCTTCCTGGTTTTTTGGAATTTTAATGATACTTGTAGGTCTCTGTGTCCCTTATATAGGCGGAATAGTAGAATTTACCCTAAGTGTTGGTGCGATTACCGGTGGACCGTTGCTACTGCCACCACTATGGGCATTATTTTCCAAACGCTTATCTGGCAGAGCAACTATATACATTACGCTTATCACACTTGCTGTGAATCTGGTATTTAAAATGATTATTCCATTCTTCTATGGCTATAACCTGACCAGGGCCAATGAAATGTTGCTGGGAGTATTGCTACCGCTTGTGATGTTGATTGTTTATGAGGTACTTAGAAGAAGGCGGGTGTCAAGCACTGATTATGATCACTATATTTTGTATAAGAAAGCCAGAAAGGAGACAGCTATCCTAATTGATGATGAGGAAAAAATGCAGATTAAAAAACAGAATGTTTTTGGATTGAAGATGATCGGGTTTTCCCTTTTATTTATTGCGCTTCTTTTATTAATATTGTCATTCATTACTTCTAAAGGCGGAGGTTTGGTGGCTGGGATCGGGCTAACCATAATGCTCGCTGCCATTATCCCCTTGAGGGCATCTGCTAAGAAGTAATGGCGGGGATTGGGGGATGCATTATTCTAGTTGAAAATTCAATATACCGGATAGGCGATTGAGTTGGGTGCAATATTTTTTCACCTGAACGTAATCTATTTTATAAAAAAATAGAGCGATCACATTTGAGAACAGATTAGATAAATATGCATGGATGGTAATCATTCATGCATATTTAATTTAATATAGTTTAAGGTTTGAGATACAGTAAGCTTTAATCTGAATGTATTTCGACTTTACTAAAGCTTCTCTCTGTACGTTAAAGTGATCAGCTCTATTGTGGGTTATTTTCCCGAGCCCTGCTTTCTATAACCGGGTTTTACCTGGTATAAATTATAATGTGCTTTGTGCGCTGAATTGATATCTGCTTCCGTCCTCCTTTCATGCATATAAAGAAACGGGGTGATCAATACCTGGTGTCAAGGGACATTATGTGCATCCGTGGTGGTATCATACAAAGATAATGGTATAATGAATCGGTCGGCATTGTCCACTTTTGCAGTTGGGATGGGAATTGAGATAGCGCTTGCGACTGCAAATCGCTATGAAGCTTAATGTATTAACACTCCGCGATGCCTTGCCAGAATCTCCGGCGGGGGAATCTCCCTAACCCTTAATATCCAGGGTGAGCGTGGCTTTAAATTAATTTATATTGATCGGTTAAAATTAGATACATGGCACAAAAAGGCTTTATCTCTTAACTTGCTTAATAGACTGATTTGAAGCATCTTTCGGCATAAAACTGGCTGCCACTTCATAGGGCCAATAACTCAGCTAACAAAGAGAGCCGCGTATTGATCTGGCGTTTATCGCTATCGTTTGCATCCTAGGTCTGGGCACTTTACTACCCCGGCTAAAGATTATAACGGTCTATTGCCTCTTTGTTCGCCCCCGCATAAGTCTTCAGTATTTGAAAATACAGATAACTTGAAACAACTGTATCCATTTTTTATGCCAAACACCGTTCAGCCGACATGCCGGTATCCATATTGATTTTGCCTTGTGGTCATTGATCACCCAAGTATTATAACGCGCTTTTCTATTCATAAGAAGTACGATGGTTTTTGTCATATTTATCAAAAGATATTTTTTTTTGAGTAGTAGCTATTTTTTTACTTTATATTTTGGAATTGTGATATTAGTTATTACTTTTGCGCCAGAGTTACATAAAACATTTATTCGATGACTTGGGAAAATACACCCTATGGTTTTGCTTGACAAAGAATCTATGATGCCTATTTTGAAAAATTATCTTTAGGATTCTGCAATTTATTTTTGACTGTCGATAATGGATATCCATGTTGATACAAACATGCTCATTCTGTAATGGCCATTATGCATCCTTATGTCATAACTATTGACTTCATGGGCTGTCGGCAGGATAGGAGGTTGCATATTTTATTGCAAACATGTAATGAAATTTTAGATTTCAATAATTGTAAAAGCGCGTACAGTTGGCTGTAAGTTGCTTGAGGGCTCATTTTGCCTGTAATGAAAACAGTTCAGGTAAAACATGGATTAAGGGTTTGTTGCTATGAACAATGATATATGATGAAGTAGGAATTTTGAACTTTAAATATTAAAGACCACTAAAATGGAAGATGAAAAAAATGCAAATGAAGGTACAGGTAGAAATGATGGGTTATGGAAGGGGCTTATTGAAGACTGCCTCTCGGAATTTATCGACTTTTTTTTCCCGGCAGAGGCTGCGGATTATGACATCTCTAAAGTACAATACCTGGATAAGGAGTTAGAAGTGCTATTGAAAGACAAAGGTGAGGACCGGATTAAAAGATTTGTGGACAAGTTGATTTTAATTGAGAGAAAGTCAAAGAAAGGCGAACCAGTTCTACTACATATCGAAATCGAGGGACGTACGGATGCCACAATTGCCGCAAGAATGTTTCATTATTATACACTTATTTATGGTAAATATCGAAAGCCAATTAACGCATTGGCCGTTTTTACAGGTGTGCGAAAGAAAGAGGTTAATAGATTTATTTCTACAGACGGAGAGACCAATTGTAATTACAAATTTGGCATTTACTGTGTTAATAACCAGGAAACGGACCAATTAAAACGTAGTCAGAATCCGTTGGCCTTGGTTATTCTCGCTTTGAGGTTGTATTTAAAAAGAAGTAAACTATCCGATTCTAGATTGATGGCGGAATTTATTTGGATTTATGAGAAATTGATGAGGATGGAGATTTCGACTTCAAAAATGGACACAATTGGCATGTTTTTAGAAGATTATATGCGTTTGTGTCTAGAAAATATGGAAGAATTTCCTAACTTTGTAAAGAGAATTAATTTAATTAAAAAAAACAATAATGTCATGGGTATAAAAGAAATGGTACTCGAACAAGGAAGAGAACAAGGAAGAAGTGAAACGATTCTGCAAGTTTTAAAAGCACTTTTAAAAGACGGAACTAATACAATAGAAAAAATCGCAGCAATACTGGGTGTAAGTGAAGATTTTGTAAGAACTGCAAAAAAGGATTTGAAAATAGTTTAATATTTATTTGTAAGTCTCCTGGTTTGCCGTTTTGAATTATTGATTGAATTGCCGATTTTCCATTGTCCCGAATCCTAAATAGTATTTTGCAATAGACGACACTATTGTAATGGTAGCATTGTGCTCCGTAATGTTCGTTTACTACTTCTTAATGACCGCTGGTTGCTCACCAAGTAGTTTACGTGTAAAAAACATGGAATAATTTACAGACTTTGTAAAGGGAATTTATTTAATTAAAAAAAATGATAATGTCATGGGTATAAAAGAAATGGTACTCGAACAAGGAAGAAGTGAAGGTATAGAACAAGGAAAAAGTGAAACGATTCTGCAAGTTTTAAAAGCACTTTTAAAAGACGGAGACTATACAATAGAAAAAATCACAGCAATACTGGGTGTTAGTGAAGATTTTGTAAGAACAACAAAAAAGGATTTAGAAATGGTTTAATGATTGACACGGTTTAACTGACACGCGCTTTTTGGAAGCATCCACCCAGGAATAAGAACCTCCAACAAGCCGGCTGGTTGGCTACTCCGTATTGGTAGTATAGCTGGTAGTCCATTTTGGTCTACCAGTTTTCTATTTGGAGGATGGATGCCTTGAAAATCCCACGGGGGCTTGGGGGAAGCGATTAAGCTGTATTGCGAACAACTATATGATTTTCAATAAGTTCAACTAAGGCTTCTGGTTGTTCTTCAGCCACATAATGACCGCAATTCGCTATTGTTTCAGTCTGAACATTGGCCGCAATTTGTTCCATGGCAATGCCAAACTGATCTCCCAATGCATATTGCCCTCCAATCGCTAATAAAGGTAGAGACAATTTGATTTTGGAAATCATGGTTGTATTCTGAGCTGTACTTTTATTGAATGCCCTATAATAATCAAAACCACTTTTCATCTTTCCT
>DATJDF010000522.1:0-3504 GCA_035497555.1 Arachidicoccus sp.
TGCTACCCTGGCACAGCTCATCATACAGGATACCAGCTATTCTATTTTTACAAATGCCCTAAAGGAAACAGGTTACTTTGATACACTCAGTGCAGAAAAAGACAAGAACGGAGACCGTATTTGGTTAACCCTCATTGCACAAAAAAATAAGACCTATAGAGACTCCGGCATTTTAAATTATGCTGCACTTAAGGCTAAATATTGTAATACGGGTAATCCCAAAAATGCGGTAGATAGCCTGCATCTATACGTAGCCTATCACATTTTGCCGGATATTAAATATCTGGCGGATATCGTGACGAGTAATTCGCAGGTCACGCTGGCACCACTGGAAGTAATTACAGATAAGTTTGTAAACGATACTGTTTTAATCAACGACGATTCTTACTCAACCATTGACGGTATTGTAAAAGAGCCTGGTATTAAACTGGATCAGTCCACCAGTGATAAGTCTGCGACTAACGGCGTCCTGCACACAGCGCTCGGTGGATTAAAGATAAAAGTAAGAGCACCTTTCCCTGTTTACTGGGATTTATGTGCCACGCAGCCGGAACTTACGCGTCTATCCTCTATTTACCGGAAGCAGACCTTTCTTTTTGATTACGGAGAAGGAAAAACCTTTAAAGGCATCACCTGGGAGAAAAGTTGTTTAAAGTACAGAGCCGGTGTAAAAGGGTATTTAGGCGATTACTGGCAGGTAGGGATGGGCCGTTCCTCCAGTAATACAAGCAATCTTGGCACTTGTTCGGGTAATAGCTGGATAGAATTCACGACGCCTTTACTTGTGAAAGGTAAATACAAGGTCTGGTTCTGTTATTATGCACAGAACAAGACTACCAGTGCAGTACAGGCTTTGTTTGACTCAGTACCCCTGACCAGCGCTTTAATACAGTTTAACCAGAAAATATCATCGGTTGATTTTTCCAAAGAAGCCAGTTTAGCCGCCATCGGATGGAAATGGTGGGCAGGTGCTAGTGAGAAAGCCGGTGCCACCGCGGCAAGAATGCTGGGCGTGGTCACGGTTAAAGAGACCGGCCAGCATAAACTAAGGTTCCAGCTGGTTTCCGGATCCAACGCTGACTGCAACTTTGATATGGTACACTTTATTCCGGTCGACTGGCCCAGCCAGACAAGTCCAAGATTTAACAAAGACGGTTCCGTTGAATATTAATATGCATGCCTATTACCTGTAAAAGATAAGCGGTTTTAGGATGATTTGAAAATGACAAAAGGACTCTATAAATGAAAAAATATTATCTGTTACTTAGTTTTATGGTGCTGATTTTGGCCGTCTCATGTAATAAATGGGATAGTCACATTGCGGTAACAACACCGGATCTGGATATCACGCTGATGGCCCAGATTGAAAGCAGGCCGGAACTATCCGATTTTAAGGATTTTATTATGCAGGCAAAGCTCGATACTTTATTAAATTCCTCGAAGAATTTTACGGTATTTGCCCCCGACAATGACGCCATGAGCGGCTTAGCGACTTCCATAACCGGCGATCCCGCTGCGCTACGCAAATTTTTGCTAAACCTTATTTCCGGCAGTGCCTTTTATACCCGTGACGAGTCCGATACACTGCGGATCTCCATGTTAAATGGCAAAAGGATTTCATTTGGCAATAATCTGTTTGAAGACGCAAAATTGAAACAGGGGGATATTTATGCAAGAAACGGCGTGCTGCATATTATAGATAAGGCCATAACGCCACTACCGAATATTTGGGAATACATTAATCAAAACCAGCAGGGGTATAAACAAAATGCCTATATCGCATCGCTTAATTACCAGGCCCAGGATCTTAGTCTGGCAGAATTAGACAGCATCAATTCCCAGACCGGAGCACCCGTTTATAAACCGGGTACCGGCATTGTTGAAATCAATACCTATACGAAAGCAGTGTATGATATTGCCAGTGAAGACTCGCTCTATACCTATATTTTGCTCACTGATCCCACGTTTACGCAGCAGCAAACGGCTATGGCGCCCTATTTCAGTGCCCGGAGCCAGGATACCACCTTATTGAATGCCTCCTGGAGTGTTGTAAGGGATTTGACCATCAAGGGAAAAGTGACCCCGGACCAATTACCGGCAGTACTGATTTCCAGATTTGGGGTGCATATTTCACTTGATCCGGCAAATATTTTAGCTTCTCAAAAATTAAGTAATGGCATCGTTTATACCGTGAAATCGCTTACGCCGTTAATATCTGAAAAAATTCCCGTTGTATATGTCCAGGGGGAGGATGCAATCGGGTTTTCTACTACTGATGCGAGTAAGCTGGCAAAAATATTTTTCCGCCAAAGGTATAACCCAGTGCTGAATGAAACTTTTAATGATATGTATGCCAGTTGGGGTTCCTCAGGTGCGAACTATTATGCAGATTATCGGACCAACGACCTTTATACGGCAACTTATAAAGTGTATTGGGTGGCTTTAAATGACCACGTGGTTTCCGGGCAGGGCGATGACGATTACGGTACAGATTCTACGCTGGATCAGATCCTGCAAATCAGTTCTATTGAATCGCCGGACCAGCTCCTGTTTAATGAAACGGGCACGGTTGAACCAAATGACTATACGCAAACGTATATTGGGGAATTTACAAATAACAGTTACAACTGGCTTTTATCGTATCCTAAAAGTATGCCAGACGGTTCCAGCTACCTGTTGAACCCGGCTACCATGAATATAAGATTACAAGCACCCGCAAAAGCCGATGGAAGGCCTTACAACCTAACACTCGATTATCTCAAATTTGTGCCTGTTTTCAATTAATGCTTAATTAATATCTGTTTTTCGATTATGAGAAAAATACTACGATTTTTACTACCGGCCTTACTTTTAAATTGCGTTCATTTATACGCACAAAGAGACGCATTTGATCATCCGGCTGGTGAAGTACCCCTTCATTCCATAAAGATTACCGGGCAGATAGTAGATGCAGCAAGTGGGCAGCCTATATTTGGTGCCTATGTTGCCTATAAAGAATATAGTGCCGCCATCACCGACAGTCTAGGACAATATTCAATCCTTGTCCCAGACAGGGAGGTGACGATCCTGATTACGGCCGGCGGTTACAGCGATAAGGAAGTGGCTATAAACGGGAAAAATAAAGTTGACATAGCGCTCATTTCTGATCATTTTTCGAGCTTTTCTGCACCTTTAGTACTCCCTTCAGGTCTGGTCAGGCAAAGGAAGGTTACCGGCGCCGCCAAATCCCTGGGAACAGATGGCGGTTGGGCAGATATGCCCACCACGCCGGACAGTTATCTACAGGGAAAGGTTGCCGGGTTAAATGCTATTAGAAGATCCGGATCTCCCACTGCCGGTGCCAATATGTTCATTCGAGGCTTCAGTTCCTTATATGCATCGAATCAACCCATCATTATTGTAGACGGTATTTACTATGACAACGGGACTTATGGCACTCCTTTGAATAACGGCTTCTACAACAATCCGCTTTCCTATATCGATTTAAAAGATATAGATAATATT
>DATJDF010000523.1:0-4273 GCA_035497555.1 Arachidicoccus sp.
TGAGATCCGTCCACAGGTAAAGGGCATTTTACAAAATATCTATGTGGATGAAGGGGCCCACGTTAATAAAGGACAATTGCTGTTCCGTATTGACAACCGCCCCTATCAGGAAGCACTGAACCAGGCCAAAGCCAATCTGCAATCTGCACAGGCATCTTTGCAGGCCGCATTAATTAATGTCAATAGACTCAGCCCACTGGTTGAAAAAAATGTGGTTTCAGATATTGAATTGCAGACTGCCAAGGCCGCCTATGATCAGGCTAAAGCGGGTGTTGCCAGTGCCAAATCAGCTGTGGGCAGCGCCGCCATTAATGTTGACTTTACTACGATTACCGCACCGGCAGATGGCTATATCGGTTCTATTCCTTTTAAAGCAGGAAGCCTGGTAGGCGGTGGTGATCTGGCACCACTGACCGTCCTTTCAGAAACCAATGAAATGCATGTCTACTTCTCCATGAGTGAAACAGATTTTCTGCATTTTAAGGCAAATTATGATGGTCAGACGATTGAAGAAAAAATAGGACATGTGCCTCCGGTTGAGCTGTTGCTTTCTGACAATTCTGTCTATCCCGAAAAAGGAAAAGTTGAGCTGGTTGAAGGCAGTTTCAATAAGGACATGGGTTCTATCAACTTCCGGGCAGTTTTCCCGAACAAAAACGGCCTTTTACGTTCGGGGAATACAGGTAAGATCCGACTTCCCAGACAGGCTATTGAAGGGGTGATTGTTCCTCAGGGAGCCACTTACGAATTGCAGGATAAAACCTTTGCGTTCCTTCTTTCTGACAGTAATAAGGTCCAGAGTGTTCCAATTAAGGTCGCTGCAAAAAAAGGCAACTTTTATGTTCTGTCCTCTGGTTTGAAGCCAGGTGATAAAATCGTCTACACCGGACTAGACCGGCTAAGTAACGGCGCATTTATTACACCTGAGCCTATATCTATGGACAGTGTGATGAAAGCAAATCCTTTCTAAGTCAATTAAAAAAATTTGGTAAGCACTGGCAGCCCGGCGGCCATGAAGCCGGGCCTCTGGCCAGTGAATTGAATCTCCATGTGAGGTTCCGGGGAAGTCATGACTTTTTTGTAGGCTTTATTTATGATCCCGCCCCCATTTTAATAATATTAAAAGTCAATTAAATTCTAAGTTTTAAATCCTGTATAACTCATGTTAAAAAAATTCATTGAAAGACCGGTACTCTCTACGGTTATTTCAGTATTACTGGTCTTACTTGGCCTGATTTCTCTGGTCAGCTTGCCCATTACGCAATTCCCGGATATAGCCCCACCGACCGTTCAGGTAACGGCGAGCTATCCCGGTGCGAATGCGGAAGTGGTGGCCCGGTCTGTTGCTACACCTATTGAAGAAGCAGTAAATGGCGTGGAAAATATGACGTATATGACGTCTAATTCATCCAATGACGGTTCCATGACACTGAATGTCTATTTTAAACAGGGAACGGATCCGGACATTGCCGCAGTCAATGTCCAGAACCGGGTCTCTAAAGCTTCCAGCCAGATCCCGCAAGAAGTAATTCAGGCAGGGATCTCTACACAGAAGCAACAAAATAGTATTATTATGTTTCTGGCACTGAGCAGTGCAGATACCACCTATGATGAAGCCTTCCTGCAAAACTATATTAAGATAAATCTGATCCCGCAATTACAGAGGATACCAGGTGTAGGCCAGGCACAACCCTTTGGTAGCAGGGACTACTCGATGCGGATCTGGCTGAAACCTGATCGGCTGGCATCCTACGGTCTGGCACCGCAGGACGTGACCAGTGCGATCCAGAACCAAAGCCTGGAAGCGGCCCCTGGCCGTCTGGGCCAAAGTAGTAATGAGGTATTTGAATATGTTTTAAAGTATAAAGGAAAGCTGAATCAACCGGCCGATTACGAGAACATTATTGTAAAAGCCAATAATGATGGTTCAGTCATTAAGCTTAAAGATGTTGCCCGTGTGGAATTAGGTTCCTTCACCTACGGATCAAACAGTATGCTCAATGGTCTGCCGACTTCTGGCATTGCCATTTTCCAGACTGCCGGATCCAATGCTAACGACATCCTGACTGAAGTAGAAAGACAGACTAAAATTTTCTCCAAAGCGCTTCCAAAGGGACTGGAAATTGTTACGATGTATAACTCCAAGGAATTCTTAGATGCTTCTATTCACCAGGTGATCGAGACCTTACTGGAAGCATTCATCCTGGTATTCATTGTTGTGTTTATTTTCTTACAGGACCTTAGGTCTACGCTGATTCCGGCCATCGCAGTGCCGGTAGCGATTATCGGTACCTTCTTCTTTATGAAGCTCTTCGGATTCAGTATTAATTTGCTCACCTTGTTTGCCCTTGTACTGGCCATCGGTATTGTCGTGGATGATGCCATTGTGGTGGTGGAAGCCGTGCATGCCAAAATGGACCAGACACATCTGGATCCCAGAAGGGCCACGCTACATTCCATGAGTGAAATTTCCGGGGCCATTATTTCGATTACGCTGGTAATGGCCGCCGTATTTATACCGGTTGGATTTATGGAGGGTCCGGCGGGAGTATTCTACCGACAATTTGCCTTTACCCTGGCGATCGCCATCCTGATCTCTGCCCTGAATGCACTTACCCTGAGTCCGGCACTCTGTGCGCTGATTCTAAAAGGTCATCCAGAGGGAGCGGAAGATCAGCCCAAAAAAGGCTTTGGTGCCCGGTTCTTTGCTGCATTTAATGTCGGTTTTAAATCACTGACCAACCGTTATATAGGCTCGCTGAAGTTCCTGATCAAGAGAAAATGGGTGGCCATTTCCTTTCTGATTCTGATTACAGGAATCACCTTCCTGATGATCAAAAAAACTCCCAGCGGTTTTATTCCTACGGAAGACCAGGGCTTCTTACTCTACGCCGTCAATACACCACCGGGTAGCTCCCTTTCAACAACGCATAAGGCGATGGCCGAGATTGACAGTATTGTCAAGCATGAGCCATTTACCAAGAATCATTATACGGTAGAAGGACTCAACTTTATCTCAAACGCCAATGCATCTCCCTATGGTGCTGGCTTTATCCGGATGAAACCACCTGAAGAACGTGGTCCTCTGAAAAGTTTTGATCAGATCGCAGCCAGTATGACGCAGACGGTGGCCAGTAAGGTCAAAGGGGCAAGTGCATTCTTTTTCACCTTCCCCACGATTCAGGGTTTTGGTAATGTCAGTGGATTTGAATTTATGTTACAGGATAGAGGCAACGGCTCCTTAGGTAAGCTCGATACAACGGCACATGCCTTTATCGCAGAACTGATGAAACGCAAAGAAATAGCATTTGCCTTTACAACTTATTCTGCGGGTAATCCACAGTACCAGATTGTTATCGATAATGATAAAGCAATGCAGTTGCATGTGGAGGTCAGCGATGTATTAAAGACCTTGCAACTCTATTACGGTAGCAGTTTTGTATCAGACTTTAACCGCTTTGGCAAGTATTACCGCGTTATAGCGCAGGCAGATGCTAATTACCGGTCAGATGAGGCTTCATTAAATGGTATTTATATTAAAAATGATGTTGGACAGATGGTACCGGCGAACCTGCTTGTGCATTTTGACAGAGCCTTTGGCCCGGAAACTGTTACACGTAATAACCTGTATAATGCGGTGACCATTAACGGCACGCCAAAACCAGGTTACAGCACCGGGGATGCCATTACAGCCATTGAAGAAACGGCTGCGAGCTTCCTGCCCAATACCTATACCTACGAATGGACCGGCATGACCAGAGAAGAGATCAATTCTGGTTCCCAGATCATCCTGATTTTTATGATGAGTCTGATCTTTGTCTACTTCCTGTTATCTGCGCAGTATGAAAGTTACATTCTGCCGCTGGCCATTATCCTGACGATTCCACTGGGTGTATTTGGGGTGATGCTCTTTATTAATATGCTGGGTATCGATAATAACATATACGTGCAGGTCTGTTTAATTATGCTTATTGGATTATTGGCTAAGAATGCCATCCTGATCGTGGAATATGCCGTGCAGCGAAGAAAAGGCGGCATGCCGCTGGTTGCTGCTGCACTGGAGGCATCCAGGCTTAGATTGCGTCCGATTCTCATGACATCCTTCGCTTTTATCGCGGGGCTGATTCCGCTGATGCGTGCTACTGGAGGTTCTGCCTTAGGCAACCGGTCCATCGGAACAGGTGCTGTCGGAGGCATGCTCACCGGGGTCATACTCGGCATCTTTGTTATTCCGGTGTTATTTGTGATCTTCCAGTATTTACAGGAAAAAGTG
>DATJDF010000524.1:0-15183 GCA_035497555.1 Arachidicoccus sp.
TGTATTGTCTTGATAGTTAATGAAATATTAAGAAAATGGAGTTAAATAAGCTGTTTAGGATTGTTGAAATGTCAAAAGAATGGTCAAACTTAACAAAAATTAGGATATAAGTTTGGTTTATCTAAAAATTATCAAAACATAAACAAAATCATATGGATTCTAAAAAAATAATTGTTATCGGAAGCACCAATATGGATATGGTCGTGAAAACAAATCATATCCCCATTCCGGGTGAAACTGTTCTGGCAGGATCATTTTTTATGAATCCTGGCGGGAAAGGAGCCAACCAGGCCGTTGCCGTTGCACGTCTTGGGGGAGAGGTCGCTTTTATGTCCAAAGTTGGCAATGATGTTTTTGGAAAACAATCTTCCCAACTCCTGGATGATGAAGGTATAAATACCTTTTACATGCTATCCGATGAACAGTTGCCGTCGGGCGTTGCACTGATCACGGTTGATAAAGTAGGAGAAAACAGTATTGTGGTAGCGTCGGGAGCAAATGCCAATTTTTTACCGGTTGACCTGGAAGATGTCATGGAGGAAATCGGGAAAGCCGGAATTGTACTCATGCAACTGGAGATCCCTTTAGAAACGGTGCATTTTGTTGCTAAATATGCCTCCTCCAAAGGCATTAAAGTAATTCTTAACCCTGCTCCAGCGAATATATTGAGTCTTGAGTTACTGGGCTATCTGGATTTGATTACTCCCAATCAGCATGAGGCCGAAATGATAGCCGGCATCCAGGTAGAAGATGTTGAAGGTGCTCAGCAGGCTGCAAAGATCATTTACGAAATGGGTGTAAATAGGGTAATTGTAACACTGGGGGCCTTAGGTGCGGTCGTTTGTGATGAGGGCGAAATATATGCTGTTGCAGCTAAAAAGGTCGAGGCGATTGATACGACTGCGGCCGGAGATGTTTTTAACGGGGCCCTGGCAGTTGCACTTGCGGAAGCAAAGACCTTACAGGAAGCTGTACAGTTTGCTTGTGATGCTGCGGCTATTTCTGTTATGCGATTAGGAGCGCAATCCTCCATACCTTATCGCCATGAGGTCATTGCGGACACCTTGATGGCCCATAGAGAGAAAATGCCATCTCAGATCAAAAAAAAGAAAAATTAGGTCATTCAATTAATTCATTCAAAAACTTCTATGATGAAATCAAAACTATATTGGGGGGCCATGAGTATTGCTACATGTTTTCTCCTATTAAGCTCACTTAAATCGTTTGGATTGGACAGGAAATTATTTTACTACCCTTCTACAGCGCTGGCCAGGGATGGCGAGCCTGCAGTGGTGGATGAAGTTTCAGGTAAAGTGACAGGAAGTGATGGTAAAGCACTTGCTGACGTGTCAATTATGATTAAGGACTCAAAAATTGGTACCAAGACGGATGATAACGGTGCTTTTACCATCAAAGTGGAAGCAGGGCAAATACTTATTTTCTCGTCTGTTGGGCATGAAACCAAGGAGGTGACGTACAATAATCAGACGCAAATTGACGTAGTACTTGCTGATCTAACCACACAGTTAGATGATGTCATCGTAGAAGTCGGTTATGGTACGCAAAAGAAAGTCACATTGACCAGTGCAATTAGTGAAATTTCCGGGAAAGACCTGGTCCGAAGACCTGTTTCCAGTGTTCAACAGGCGCTACAGGGAAAATTGCCGGGCTTAACTGTTTTAGATAAAGGCGGAAGTCCGGGCTCCTCCAACGCAAGTATATTAATAAGAGGTGTAAATACACCGTATACACCTGTTGGACTCTCGACCGGAGCTAACGCTCAGGTCGGTGACAACGGCCCGCTCGTGATTGTGGATGGGGTCGAGCAGCCCTATCAGAATATAAATCCGAATGATATTGATAATATCTCGGTGCTGAAAGATGCCAGTTCCACGGCCATATACGGTTCCAGGGCGGCCAATGGTGTCATATTAATTACGACCAAGAGAGGAAAAACCGGTAAAGTAACTGTCACTTATGACGGATTCTATGCCACCCAAAAATCTATCCTCAATCCGAAGCACATGGATATTGAATCCTACCTGCGTCTTCAAAATACTGCTTTGGAAAATGTCGGATCTGCACCGAAGTATTCTCAGGAGCGCATCAAAGAATATACCGAGGGATCCATAACTGATCCGCTAAAATATCCATTACCTTTTGACTGGTATAATGTCCTGCTTAAAACTGCGCCGCAAATTAATAATTCCATATCTGTGGCGGGTGGAACCGATAAATTCAAGGCCCGTCTGAGTGCGCGATACCAGGATCAGCAAGGCATTATTACCAATACCAGTTCACGTTTAACTGAAATGCGGCTGACAACTGACTATAAAATTTCACAGAAATTAAGCATCGCAGCCGACCTGAATTACCGGTATCAGATGAATTTCGAGCCAAACAATATCAATGAGATATTCAGGCAGCTAATGCAGAATTCCATCTGGGATGTTCCGAAATATCCGAATGGCGATTACGGCGGCGGTGCCCAGGGCAATAATCCTTTATTACTGGCGGAAAAGGGAGGCTATAATAATGTGGCCAGCGATTATGTAATTGGTAATATTAAAGGAACCTGGGAAATCATTAAAGGCCTGTCTTTTTCGACGCAGTTTGCCGGCCGGTTTACCAGCGTCTCGGGTAAAAACTTTATCAATACCTGGGAGACCAGGGATTCTACTACTGTAAAGAAAAGGAATCTGCACAACAGCTTATCAGAGTCCAGAAACAGTACCCGGGAATTTACCTTGAATAATATATTGAACTATGCCCTCAAAGTTGCTGAGAATCATTCTTTTAAGTTATTAGCAGGTTATTCTCAAATAGCTAATCGGTCTAATTCGTTGTCTGCCTACCGGCAGGATTTTTATAACAATGATGTACAGTCTATCGGCCAGGGCATTGATGATGCGACCAAGGACAATGGCGGCGGTGATGCCGAATGGGGTTTAAGGTCTTATTTCGGTCGTTTTAATTATGCCTTCAAAGAAAAATACCTGTTTGAGGCCAATTCGAGATATGACGGCTCCTCCAGGTTTACGGGAGATAATAAATATAGTTTTTTTCCCTCATTTTCCGGAGGCTGGCGGATTTCCAAAGAGAAATTCTGGGAAGACCTACTGGGTAATACGGTTAATGAACTGAAATTAAGGGGTTCATGGGGCAGGACAGGTAACCAGGCTGTAGCCTTGTATAGTTATTATTCTACCCTGAATCTGGTCAATTACAATTTTGGAGGTAGCCCTGTTCAGGGTTATGTGCAAAAGATGCTGGCAAACCCTGACCTTACCTGGGAAACGACTACACAAACGGATATCGGGCTGGATGGTCAATTATTTAATGGGCAGATAGACTTTGGTGTTGATTATTACAAGAAACGCACAGATGGGATCCTGCTTACCTTACCTGTTCCGGGTGCGTTAGGCATGTCAGGTGGTCCGCAAAATGCAGGAATAGTAGAAAATAAAGGCTGGGAGTTCACACTGGGGTCAAGAAACAGGTTTGGAGCGGTCAGTTTGGATGCCATGTTTAACCTTAGTATCAATCAAAACAAAGTGATAGACCTCGAGGGCACTGGTCCGTATATCTATGGGGATGATATTGATCCGCGTTATATAACACAGGAAGGGTTGCCCATTAATTCCTTCTGGGGATATAAAACCGACGGGCTGTTCCAGTCGGATGCAGAAGCTGCAGCCTATCCTCAGTTTATGCGACCTGCTAAAGCAGGCGATGTAAAGGTCCTGGATTTGAATAAAGACGGGAAAATTGACCCCAGCGACATGACCTATCTGAAGAATTCATTTCCAAAATACACATTCGGTGCCGGTTTCAACATCGCCTATAAAAGTATCTCGGTAAATATTGCCTTGCAAGGTGCTGCGGATGTGGGCATGCGCTATGCCCGGGCATTAGCGGAGGCGGGTAACTATGAAGGATTTACACCGGATATCTATACCAATAACTATTGGACGCCTGAGCATACAGATGCTCGATTTGCAAGACCCACGAAGCAGGATCTCAGAAATCAGGCATCTACAGACAGAATGATATTGGATGCATCCTATTTGCGGGTGAAAAACATCCAGGTCGTCTATCAGTTACCTACCTCACTGACCAGGAAGGCATTCATAGACAGAGCAAGCATTTATATTTCTGGAACCAATCTGTTTACCTTTTCGAAGCTGAATGAATGGGGACTTGATCCAGAGGCTTCCTCGGGGTGGCAGAATTACTACCCGCAGACTTCACTGTATACGGTTGGCTTTAATCTACAATTCTAGCTTCTTTATTATTAATAATAAAATAGATATTATGAAATACTTTAAAAATATAGTCTGGCTATTTCTGGGAGTCCTACTTTTTGCGGGATGCAGAAAGGATTTACTGACCACGATTCCTAACGACAGAATATCTACGGAGATTTTCTGGAAAACAGACCGCGATGCCACACTGGCGGCCAATGCAGTTTATACCTACATGGCCGAAAGCACTAACCATTTCATGAGCTGGGATGGGATGACAGACATTGGCTTCACCCATTCTCCGCAATCCCCGGAGTCCTTTATATTGTCTGGCCAGTTTGATGCGCTCAATGGCCGCGTTTCCTCAGACTGGGACAGTTATTATGCGGGCATTCATGCAGCCAACAGCTTTCTAGCTAATGTGGACCGCATAGAAACGAGTAACCAGGCCCTGATCGACCGGTTAAAGGGAGAAGTTCGCGCCCTTCGTGCCTATTTCTATATTCGTCTTGCCGCTTTATACGGTGATGTGCCCTTGGTTACTACTGAAATTTCCTTACAGGAGAGCAAAAACCTTGAAAGGACGCCTGTGGACCAGGTATGGAATTTTATAGCTACTGAACTTTCCGAGTCGGCTGCGGTGTTACCTGTGAGTCAGAAAGAAACCGGAAGGATAACGAAAGGTGCGGCGCTTGCGCTGAAAGCCAGGGCGATGTTATATGCAGGTAATTTCAGGGAAGCTGCCATCGCCGCCCAGGCGGTGATGGACTTAAAAGTGTATGCTTTGTATCCTGATTTTAAAAATCTGTTTTCCTATGCAGCAGAGAATAACAAAGAGGTTGTACTGGATATTCAATATATTAAGGATACCTATTCTAATAATGCTTTTGGCCTGTTGGCACCCAAAAGTCAGAACGGATCCAGCCTGTATGTACCGACCAAAAACCTGGTAGATGCTTTTGAAATGAATACTGGAATGGCAATAAATGAACCGGGAAGTGGCTATGATCCTTATAATCCTTATGTAAACCGGGATCCACGGTTGCAATATTCTGTTTTTGTTCCAGGCGATTTACTGCCCAACAATACCATCTTTAATCCAAAACCAGGCAGTTTGACCGGCGACGATGTTATATCCACTTTTGTTGTGTCACCTACGGGTTTTAATGTGAAAAAATACGTCAATAAAGAAGACTTGAGCACCCCTGGAAATTGCGGGATTAATATTATTCTGCTGCGTTATGCAGAAGTCTTATTAACCTATGCTGAGGCAAAGATCGAATTGAATGAATTAGACGCGACTGTCTATGCCGCTATTAATGAAATCAGATCAAGGCCTGATGTAAATATGCCGTTAATAACTGCTGGCAAATCCCAGGTGGAACTCAGAAGTATTGTCCGCCATGAAAGGGAGGTGGAACTCGCTTTCGAAGGACTGCGGTTTTTTGATGTTCGCAGGTGGAAAATTGCTGATAAAGTAATGCCTGGTAAGGTATATGGCATCACCTATATCGACAATGGCGGCAAATTAAAAACCATTGAGGTGGCCGGCTGGAATAATGTCTTTAATAGCCGCAACTATCTCTGGCCGGTTCCGCAAAATGAACGGGATCTGAATCCGAAGCTGGGTCAGAATCTCGATTGGTAATCACCATTTATGGAATATTAGGTTTTATTCTTTAAACAATAATCTTTTTAAGATATGAAAAAGCGAATATTATATGGGCTGCTATCATTACTAACTGTGGGCATAGGCATGCGGGCATATGCTCAGCATACCAGTAGTGGTAAGGCAGCATCAGCCAGTGCTCAATCAGGACAGCACCAGAAGATGAATGTCATTTTCTTTTTAGTAGATGACATGGGTTGGATGGACCTCGGTTACCAGG
The DNA here is from genome assembly GCA_035497555.1 of Arachidicoccus sp. Classification (GTDB taxonomy): domain Bacteria; phylum Bacteroidota; class Bacteroidia; order Chitinophagales; family Chitinophagaceae; genus Arachidicoccus. The sequence goes on from DATJDF010000524.1 coordinate 6,134, forward strand.
GAAGTGATTTCTATGAGACGCCCAATATTGACAAATTTGCCAAAGAAAATGTTCGTTTTTCGCAGGCGTATGCAGCTTGTCATGTATGTTCACCCAGCCGTGCTAGTATTATTATGGGGCAATATCCGGCAAGACTGCATTTAACAGACTGGTTACCGGGGCGTAAAGAGTTTCCTTTCCAAAAACTGAAAAATGCCGATGTTGTTCAGCATTTGCCCTATGACCAATTGTCTTTACCTGAAGTGTTGAAGGAAAATGGCTACAGTACTGCCATCATCGGTAAATGGCATTTAGGTGAAGATGCTGCTTCTACCAGCCGACAGGGATTTGATGTCCAGATTCCGGATTATAACATCGGGTGGCCCAAAGGAAGTTATTTTTCACCCTTTGGTATGAAAGGGCTGGACGACGGCCCCAAAGGGGAATATCTTACGGACCGTATAACCGATGAAGCGGTTAAATATCTGGAAAAAAATAAGGACCATCCCTTTTTCTTATACCTAGCGCATTTTGCGGTGCATGATCCGATAGAAGGCCGCCCGGATTTGGTAGAAAAATATAAGAAGAAACTGGCGAAGATGAACCGTAAAGCGCATCCTTTCATACTGGAGCAAAATCCTGATTCTGATAATCAGTTGTCAAAAGACCAATTAAATGCGCTCATCAAGGAAAAGGAGTATGCTGGATACGGTAACTTACCCGGCAGAATGGTCAAAGTAAAGCAATTCCAGGATAATCCTGAGTTCGCTGCCATGGTGGAAAGCGTGGATGAAAGTCTCAAACGAATTATCGACAAAGTAAGAGAATTGGGCATAGAAGACAATACGGTGATCATCTTTTTTTCAGATAATGGGGGCATGTCGGCGTCCAATATTGGCAATCCGGCCAGAAAGATTACCGAAAAGCAATTGGATAGAGCCTATTCTACGTCTAATTTGCCGCTAAGGGGCGGCAAAGGCTGGTTGTATGAAGGAGGTATCAGAGAACCCTTAATTATTAAGTGGCCGGGACATGGGAAAAATGGGACAGCTGAAAATATACCCGTTATCAGTACCGATTTTTATCCTACCATACTTGAAATGACAGGAATTGCTGTTCCTAAAGTGTATCCGAAAGACGGCATGAGCCTCACGCCTTTATGGAGTGGGGATAATAAACGCGTTGAGGGTATCGAAGATAGAGCACTATACTGGCATTTTCCGCAATACAGCAACCATGGCGCCCAAAGCCCAGGCGGGGCGATCAGGTATGGAGATTATAAACTGATTGAATATTTTGAAAATTTTAAGGTGCAATTATTTGACCTTAAAAATGATCCCGGAGAACACCATGACCTGGCCAGTTCCATGCCAAAAAAAGTAAAAGAACTCACCAAAATGCTCCATAGCTGGCAAAAGAAGGTGAAGGCGAATATGCCTACGCCAAATCCCGATTTTGATCCCGCTTTAAAAGACAATTGGCAAAAATGGAAAAAACCAATTGTCAGCAATTGATCTTTTAAATTGCCGGACAGGGTATGAAACCTGCATAAGCACCAGGGCAAATGAGACGTAAAGGCTCTAAGACATTGATAGGTATTTAGATGCAGTAATTAAAGACGATAAACCAATGGGCCAATTTAAACAAATCTTAATGAAAAGGGTGGTGGCTGTAATCATTTTTACAATGATTATTTGGAAGGGTTATGCTGCTTCTAAAGCCGAGATTTTACTTGCAGAAAATAAAATTCCCCATGTAGTCATCCGCTTTGAGGACCTTTCATCGGTACCCGGGCAATTTGCTGCCCGGCAGTTGGCGAAATACCTGAAGCAGATCAGCGGAGCGACTTTCGAGATTAATCCGGTTCATCCGGCGTCTGAAAAGGCGATTGGGTTGAAGCTGGATAAAAACATGGCGGAGGAAAGTTATTCCATTCAGATTATAGGGGGAAGCGTCCAGTTAACCAGCGGCTCTGAACGTGCACTATTATACGCCGTTTATGATTTTCTGGAAGCGTTAGGGTGCCGCTGGATCGCGCCGCAATTCTCTTTTTATAATGGATACAGCGAATACGTCCCAAATAAGTCTTTACTGAGATTCGACGGTGCTGATCTTTACAGGCACCCAAAATTCAAGTATCGGAAGCTTTGTATTGAAGAAGGTCGCTCACATACTACGTCCAATCTAAAGCAGATCATTGAATGGATGCCAAAACTAAGGTACAATACCTTCATGGTGCCGCTTGATTATGGCGGAACAGGTCGGGCTAAGTGGGACAATTGGAGGGAAGCATTGACGCCGGAATTAAAGAAGCGAGGGCTGTTGATAGAAGTTGGCGGACATGGATATCAAAATTTTTTGAATCCAAAAATGGAAAACGGCATCTTATTTAAACGACATCCTGATTGGTTTGGCGCTGATGAAGACGGTAAGAGAAGCCCCAGGGAAGATCTGGTTTTTAATACTTCGAATGCGCAGGCCGTGGATTATCTTATAGGCAATGTCAGGCGTTATATTCAGGCGCACCCTGAAATTGACATTTTCGATTTCTGGCCGCCTGATATGGCGAAGTGGACGGTAGGCAGCGCATCAGAAAAGTTGGGGTCCTCCTTAGACAGGCAGGCAAGTCTTATAGGTCAGGTAAGCAGGGCAATGAAAGAGATACGCCCTGACCTGATTTTGGAAATGATTGCCTATCAGCCGGTATTGCCTCCGCCCGGTAAAGTCAAACTGGATCCGCATATTTTGGTGGATTTCTGCCCGATTAATCAAAATTTCGAGCACCAGATTTATGATACAGCCTCGGCTGGTAATGCATATTATGCAGCGCATCTTAAGGAGTGGCGAAGTAAACATAGCGGAGATATCGGACTGTATTCTTATTTTCGTAAATATGCCTGGAATTCTCTGCCGGTTGTTATACCGGGTTATATTCAAAGAGATCTACAGTGGTATAGCCAGATTCCCTTACAGGGGATTTCAACCTACGCAGAACCAGCAGACTGGTTTAGCTATGAATTGAACCTTTATACACTGGGCAAGACCGCATGGGACCCTGCTTTAAATATTGATTCTCTCGTTAATGATTACAGTGTAGTAAGGTTTGGACCGAGTGCTGATATTATAAGGACAACTTATAAGGTACTTGAGCGCATTGTTCCCCGGTTTTGCAGCGTCCCTTACACTAAACTAAAATCAACAGCGCAGCTTACAGATGCAATCAGTGAAATTCATAAGCAGAGAGCCGTCCTTGATCAGTTGTTAAGCATTGAGGCAAAGGTAGCCGATTCGGGCGCTTTAAAAAGGTTAGCACTGATGCTGGAATATGTCGATTTTGATCTGCAGATCCAGGCGCTTAGGGCTGCAAAAAGTAGTAAGGAGACGATATTGCAAAAAATAGAGGCTTTATTAAGCTTTATCAAGATAAATAGGGATGCGGGCGTTTTTTTACTGAAAAATACGGACGCCGCGGTTCAGATGAGAAGACAGTATACGAAAACGTACTGATGCTTTGAAGGCTCAGCAAAAAATGATTTCCAAAAGATGGTTATGGCATTGCATTTTAAGAAAAATAAAATATAATAAAATGGTCGAAATATTTAGTAAATCTAGCAAGTTTAAAAGAAAAAGCGCTACATACAAGGCAAATAAACCAGTGATTCGATCTTACCCTTACAGAAGGCTATGTTGTCTGTTAGCGCTGTTCATTTCCATCATAACCGGATATAGCCAGGACATACATGTTTTGAAAATTACGCCGGCAGAAACCTTTGTAACAGCTGAGGTAGCTGAAAAAGGGCTGTTGGGGAGGGAAATGATGTCCAGTATGAAGGGGCGGTTAACCAGCTTGCCCGACTGGCGAAATGGGGAGTTAATTACCATGTTCAGTCAGGAAGCCAGAAACAGAAACAAAACAACGGATTGGTATGGAGAACATGCCGGAAAGTGGATGTATACGGCTGCTCTTGCCGTCAAAAGGACTTCTGACAAGCATTTGAAGGCACTATTACTGCGTACAGCTGACTATCTTGTTGGCACACAAGGCCAGGATGGTTATCTGGGATCTTACTCAAATGCGCTCCGAATTACGAATCCGAATTCCAAATTACATGCCCGTTCTTGGGATGTCTGGAGCCTGACGTATATGACCCTAGGCCTTCTTGAAGTGAACAAAGTTTCAAAAAATCCAAAATATCTTGACGGCGCAAAAAAGATCGGCGAACTATTTCTTTCAACATTTGGCGCTGGAAAGGCGAATGTAACTGATTACGGAACGAGAAATGGTATCTCTGCTACCATCTTATTGGAGGCAGTTGTAGAACTATACAAAACGACTGGAGAACAAAAATATTTGGATTTTGCCCAATTAGTTGTGAAAGAAATGGAACAGAGAAAGGGGGTTCGCTTTATTGCCTCTGGTCTGAATAAAGTGGATCTGGAAAATGTTGGGGACGGTAAAGCCTATCAGATTGTCTGGAACTTAATGGCACTGACAAAGTATTATACCGTAACCGGTAATCAGGACTGCCTGACTGCTGTAGAAAATAACTGGCAAAACGTGGTGGATTATCATCTAAGCCTCACTGGTGGCCCCTGGGGTGGCATAGGTAAGCATTACGAATGCTTTAATGCCAAAAACTTCTGGAGCCCATATGGATTTATAGAAACCTGTAGTGTGATGTCCTGGATTCAGCTGAATAAAGAACTACTTTCCATTACAGGTGATGCCAAATATGCACAGCAAATCGAAAACGCATCCTACAATGCACTTCTGGGTGCCAAATATGCCAATGGAGAGGACTGGAGTTATCACTCTTTTACAAATGGCCGCCGTCATGTAGCCCATTTTAATGATTGTTGTCCGTCAAGTGGTGCCTTAGCACTGGAAGAAGTGGCTTCGGTGGTATATTCCTTAAGGGAGGGTGGTATTGCCTGTAATTTATATGCCAATAGCACGGCTACGCTAAAACTAGTATCAGAATTACCTGTAACCATCAAACAAGAAACGAATTATCCATACAGCGGCGAAATTAAAATGACCTTGAATCCGGCCAGGAAATCAAAATTTCCTGTATTCATCAGGATCCCGGACTGGTGCGGTAATGCTTCTATAAAAGTTAATGGAAAGCAGTGGGCGAAAAAGAACATTCAAAAGGGCCGGTTTTTAAAAATTGAAGCGGATTGGAGCCCGGGCGATCAGATTGATATAAATTTCCCGATTGAGCTAACAGTTTTAGAGAAATCGGAACGTGCCAAAGTCCCGCAGGGCAGTAATGATATTTATAAAATTAATTGGTTTGCGCTACAGGCTGGCCCATTAATATACGCCACGGGTGGATTATTTGATGGAAAGGATCGGGAGAAGTCCTTCCAGTTTCCAGTCGATAAGCCGGGAGATTATATTAAAAAAATACCAGCCCAGCCAGGAAAACAAGGAGACAGCTACCAATTAACGGTCCCGGGAAGTAAGCCGCTTGTATTTGTGCCCTTTTTTGAAGCGGGTGGTAGAAAGTTGGGGACATGGCATTTCACCTGGATTCAGCATCAAATTGAATAAACCCATGCCGTACAAATGAATTTTTTTAAAATCTAAATCATATATTATGCTTAGAATTAAATTGACCTTACTGGCCATCCTGGCTGGATTAGCGGTATCCTGCTCTTCTGAAAACAGCGATGTAAAATCCATGAAGAAGTTGCCGGAAAGTCTACGCCTTGACAAAAGCGTTCTTCAGGATAAAATAAAAGGCGGCTGGGCCGGCCAGACAATTGGCGTAACTTATGGCGGCCCGACAGAATTCAAATACAATGGGACCTTTATTCAGCATTATCAACCGATTCCCTGGTATGAAGGATATGTAAAAAAAACGATGACAGATATTCCCGGCTTATATGATGATATTTATATGGATTTAACCTTTGTAGATGTTATTGAACGCGTAGGCTATGATGCACCGGTGGATTCATTTGCGAACGCTTTTGCGAACGCAGCATATAAATTATGGCATGCCAATCAGGCGGCGCGTTATAATATTTTGAACGGCATTAAAGCTCCAATGTCAGGTCACTGGAAGCATAGCCCGCATGCGGATGATATAGATTACCAGATAGAGGCTGATTATGCGGGGTTAATGAATCCTGGAATGCCCAATTCGGCTTCATCGATCAGCGATAAAGTCGGGCACATCATGAATTATGGTGATGGTTGGTATGGTGGGGTTTATGTGGGAGCCATGTATACCCTGGCTTTTGTGTCGGATGATGTCAATTTTATCGTAAATGAAGCACTGAAAACTATTCCAGAACAGAGCAGGTATTATAAGGTGATGGCAGATGTTATTAAATGGCATAGCCAGTTTCCAGCGGACTGGAAACAGACCTGGTTTGAATTACAAAAGAAATGGTCCGATGACCTTCATTGTCCCGACGGTGTATTCGGCGCATTTAATATTGATGCAACCATTAACTCGGCTTATGTAATTATGGGATTACTGTATGGTAACGGAGACTTTACAAAAACCTTGGAAATCGCGACACGTGCAGGGCAGGACTCAGACTGTAACCCTTCCACTGCGGGCGGCATCTTGGGGACGATGCTGGGATATGATAAAATACCTTCGATATGGAAAAGCGGGTTGCTGGGGGCGGAAGATATAGATTTTAAATATACCACTATGTCGTTAAACAAAGTATATGAAACCAGTTTTAAACATGCCTTGGAAATGATTAGAAGAAACGGAGGAACCGTTGCCGATAAAGAGGTGACGATCAAAGTACAGCAACCTGCAGCTGTCAGGTTTGAACAGAGCTTTGAAAATCTCTATCCAATTGCTGCTCAGGATCTGTCCTTTAACGAAAAAGGCGAGGTTGCATTTGAATTTGAAGGAACCGGTTTTGTCATGCGTGGCAGTGTGGTTAAAGATAAAAAATTACCGGATATCGTAATGGAAGCCTCTATTTATATTGACGGAAAACTTTCTGAGACGGCTAAGTTTCCAACAAATGTCGCAACACGCCGCCTGGAGCTTTTCTGGAATTACGAATTACCAAAACAAAAGCATACGGTTCGGGTGGTCTTTAAAAAAGAGGCGCCTGGATATAAATTCAAGTTATCCAATTGTATTATTTATACGGATACGCCTAAGGAGTAATAAAATTAAAGTTTCGTATGATTGACTATAATTCAGTTATTCAAGTCTGCATAGCATATTCAAAAAAAATCCTTCTATCCATTTAAAACCCTTGACTTATGTTTATTATTGAGAATTATACCTTGGCGGTGATATTTTGCTTTATCACGATGCTTTGCTGGGGTTCATGGGCTAACACCCAGAAACTTGCAAGTAAGACCTGGAGGTTTGAGCTTTTCTATTGGGACTATGTAATTGGTATCCTCCTTTTTTCACTCATTTCTGCACTGACTTTAGGAAGCATTGGTGATCAGGGGCGGAGCTTTTCCTCGGATCTTTCCCAGGCCGCAATCGCTAATATCGGAAGCGCGTTTTTGGGCGGCATCATATTTAACGCTGCCAATATCCTGCTATCAGCTGCGATCGCTATCGCAGGAATGGCGGTAGCCTTTCCGATTGGCATTGGCCTTGCCTTGGTTTTAGGTGTCATTATAAATTATGCCGGTGCTGCAAAGGGGGATCCCACGCTGCTGTTTATTGGCGTCATTTTTATAACCCTGGCCATTGTTATCAATGCAATCGCTTACAGGAAATCGCAAAAAGAGAAAAACCGGGTTTCTTCCAAGGGCATTTGGTTAGCACTACTTGCAGGCGTCTTAATGTCGTTTTTTTACCGCTTTATCGCTGCATCCATGGATCTTGATAATTTTGTTCAGCCGGCGGCGGGTAAAATGACACCCTACACGGCAGTATTCATCTTCTCCTGTGGCATATTTATCAGCAATTTCCTGTTCAATACACTGCTGATGAAAAGACCGATTGAGGGTACACATACTGGTTATCGTGCTTATTTTAAGGGGAAGTTTTCTACCCATCTTGTGGGGATCTTAGGCGGTACGATTTGGGGCATAGGCAATTCCTTTAATTTAATTGCCGCCGGTCAGGCGGGTCCTGCCATTTCTTATGGACTGGGACAGGGCGCTACGCTGATCGCCGCATTATGGGGTGTATTCATCTGGAAGGAGTTTAAAGATGCTCCTAAAGGAACGAATACTTTAATTGGCTGGATGTTTTTGTGCTTCATTGTGGGTTTGGCTCTAATTATATGGTCAGGTACCTAGGAATTCAAGCATTAAGGTTTGCTGATAAATGAGAACCGGCCTATACCGACGCTGTTTCTTATTAAGGCGCTCGAAATTTGTGGCATCGGGGGCTTAAAGCTCTATTGAATTGTGTTTTGTTTAAACGGACAATATTAAGGAGCCGCACTCCATCATGGGGAGGCGACTTCTTAGTATTTCAGGTAATTGGCGGAACTTATAGTTAGGCTTTTTGAAATACATTACAGTTTGTTGACGTTTAAACCTTTGATGGGCTTGTTAAACACTTCATTTTTCGGGTTGAATCTGTTTTATGTATCCAAAGCGTTTTTAGCATATTTCAGACAGTTTCTGACTTCCTGAACGGAATTAGAGCCGCTGGGGATTTTGTATTCCAGTTCAATTGTAGCAGGGAATTTATATTTATTGGTTTTAAGTAAGTTGAGGATTTCTTTTATAGGTGTGTCGCCCTCCCCCCAGGGCAAATTCTGTGCGCCGTCAGCTTTGGTCTTGCGATCTTTAATATGAAGGGATGTGATGCGGTCGTGTCTGTTTTTGATAAGGGCCAGTAAACTTTCAGGTGTGTTGTTGTTTCCTGAAGCAATATAATGGCCGCAATCCAGGTTCATGGTATTATAGGGTGATTGGTCGAGTGCCGTGTCCCAGGCAGTGTCCGTGGCCTGGGTATGTGCATGATAACCTACGAACAATTTATGTTTTTGCCCAAATCTGCCCAACCGCTCTGTTTGTGCAGAATCTTCTGGAAGCTCAACTGTGATAGTAGCTGCACCTAATGCTTTGGTGGCGCGCATGGCATAATCAATCTCTGCATCTGTGTTCT
>DATJDF010000525.1:0-1865 GCA_035497555.1 Arachidicoccus sp.
CTGGATTACTTACCGGTAGTTAGTTATATTTGTACAAACAGAAAAATAGTTGCTTCATGGATCGTAGACAACTTCTAAAAACCTTATCAATTGGTGGCGCAGGGCTCGCGCTCGTGGGCACCGGCCTTGCAGTCATAACAGGTCCAGCAAAAGAAAAGAAGGCAGTTGCCAACTCAGAGATTAATAATGACGAAGACAAATATACAGCCTATCTTATAGCCCATTTTCTGAGCAACGACCAGAACCTCTATTATGCTTACAGCCGAGACGGCCGGAACTGGAAGGCCCTAAACGAAAGATATCCGGTCTTCAAACCGGGGGTAAACCTCAGGGATCCGTTCATCGGCAGAGCCAAAGGTAAATTCCATTTGGTGCATACTCAGGGGTGGGATTATCCGGTAATTCATCATTATGTGTCCGGGAACTTAATAGACTGGGAAGGCGGCCCCATCCAGGTAGTCGCCCCCGCTTTCAAAAGAGCCTGGGCTCCGGAGTGGTATTACGAGGCGTCTGAAGATATATTTTATGTCTACTGGGCCAGTATCAATAAGGAATATAATAGTATTTTTTACACCACTACCAGAGACTGGAAAGATATACTTCCGGAAAAATCAAAACTATTTTATGATTTAGGCAAAGATGATATCGATCTTACGATCATCAAAAAAGATAGCCAGTATTACGGTTTTCATAAACCGGGGTCACTAAAGGACAATGAAAGTATTGGCGTAATGCGGTCTCCTACACTGAATCCGAACCATCCGGATTTTGGATTTGGCAAAAAAAGCAGCCGCCAAATAACAACGGAAGTTATTAAACCTATCGAAGGTCCGGAAGTCCTGCAATTGATCGGACAGCAAAAGTGGTATTTATATGCCGATCCTTTCTACAACGATTTTATCGCCTGGGAAACGTCCGATTTTGAGCAATTTACCCGCATCGCGATCAGTGTGCCCCATGGGGCAAAACACTGCTCTATGCTTCCCATAACTGAAGATGAGTTAGCGGCACTCTTAGATAGATATCCTGTTTGAACGGGCATATTTTCGGAAGGACAATTGAGTTTTTATAATCTGTGGTTACCAACGAAAACATGCACATTTTTTAGTATAAGTGAGGTTGCTCAGCTTTAGCACTTATCTTTGCTCCCATTAAATGGCCCATTTATCATAGATGACTTAAAAACTCAAGCAGAAAATAGTGAAGATTGTTAATAGATTTAATCGCAGATACATCAGTTTTAATCCACAATACTTACTACTTATCTGTGTTTTCTGCACCCTTATAACGACTAAGATAAAGGCCCAGGACTTTAACCATCATAGCTTGCAATTATTCAGTGATAATGATAGTTACACTTTTACTTCCAACGATGGCTATTATACCAATGGGTTGAGTTTTGTTTTTAGCTGGAACAGCGCGCAAGACACCAGCAACAAAACGATACACTCCGTTGAAATGGGACAACTCATGTATAATGCCAAAAACGGCAGTTATCTGAGACGTGATGAGTTGGATCGGCCAGTTACCGCCTTTCTGTATGGCCGGTATAATCAAACCAGGTTCAATAAAAAAAATAGTGTGCTGCGTTGGGGGATTACAATAGGCACCATCGGTCCGCCGGCATTTGGCAGGGAGTTGCAACAGACTATTCATCATATTTTCCATATGTATTCCCCCAATGAATGGGATTACCAGCTTAAAACAGAAATTGGCATTAATGGCAGAGTCACCTGGTCACCTGCTTTGCCAAAACTATTTGGCGCCACCAGTCATTTTAAATTGATGCCCATTGGCGGAGCTGAGCTGGGCAATACTTTCACAAACGCAAATATCGGGGCCGCCTTGCTAATTGGAACATTTAA
>DATJDF010000526.1:0-11346 GCA_035497555.1 Arachidicoccus sp.
AAAACGGCCGCTTCTTCTCCAAATTCATTTTTATCGCCAATGCCTTAAAAAACCTATTTTGTCAGATTAAGTATTGGACATTACAGATGAAGTGACTGTAGAAGAAGAAAAAAAATATTAGAATGTTACAAAAAAAGTATAAAATCGTTTTTGTTATTACATATTTACTTCTAACCGGTATCTGTGTTTATTTGTTCTCCTGTAATCCTGGTGGAAAAATCTTTCCGGTAAATGCAACGTTAGGGGTTTTTATATTTCCGATATCATTCATTGTTTCAAAGAAGCATATAATTGCGGCTATCTGGTTGAACATGGTGGCAATTATTGCGTTCATTTTGATATACTGGATATTATTTAACTCTTTACCTTCTAACTTATAATGAATAATTGTTTCTTCCATTATTAATTTGTTACATAAGGAATAATGTTTTTCACTCGAAGTATCACTTTGGCATTTTTTATTATCACCTTATTGAATTGTTTCAATTACTCGGTTTATTAACAGCGATAATGGCTCACCATACAATAAATGGCATCAGGATGATGTCACTTACGGATATTGCGGCCATGAAGTTTCATGCAGTTGTCTAAAGCGGAAGAGGACTTTAACTGTTATGTATTTGAGCAAATCAGCCATGTTTTCGATTAACAGCAACGGTTTGTCAAACCATAATTCATGTAAGGCATTTACAAATAATAACAATATTTATAGTATGATGATCCACGAAAAGCCCCCAAAAAACAGGAAAGCCAAAGTCTCCAGTTCGTTCAATATGAATATTCGGCGTTCGTCTTACAGGTATTCTGTTTAAATTGATCGTTTTTGAATTAACGCGTCGCCATGAAATTTAACTTATATTTGAGTAAGGATTCTCTATTTCCGGGCAGGAAGCGAGGCCTGTCATTAAAGGAGGGCGCGCAACAAAAAATCAACTGAAAATAAAAATATGTTTAAAAACGCTGGGAAAAATCAGGGGGATAAAGATCCCTCCGAGAAAAAAAGCCGGGGAATGCACACGAAAATCCTATTGGGATTATTAATCGGCGTCGTTGCCGGTGTCTCTGCGAGTTTGATTTTCGGTGCCAAAGATGAAAATTTAAATTGGTTGATCGGTCATATTACACAACCGCTTGGAAATCTATGGCTGCGTCTTTTGTTAATGATCGTGGTCCCATTGGTCTTTTCGGCCCTGGTACTAGGCGTTGCGGGCTTGGGCAATATAAAAAAACTCGGCCGCGTCGGTCTGAAGACGTTGATATATACGTTGGTCATTTCTGCCGTCTCGGTGGTCATCGGTCTATCTTTGGTAAACTTGATAAATCCTGGGGGACGAATCAGCGCGGAGACGGCTGCTGGCCTGGAAGCGGAATATGGCACGGTCGCTAACCAAAAGGTGGGTGCCGCCACCACAAGTGCTGCTGAGATGAAAGCACAAGACGTCCCAGTCATTACCCAAGTGATAGAAAAACTGATTCCTGAAAACCCAATGGAATCTATGGTTGGGACCCCGAATTTGTTGCACATCATGTTTTTCGCGCTGATTTTAGGGATGGCTACCACGCTTATTCCCAAAGAGACGGCGAAGCCCTTTCTGGGCTTTTTTGACGCGCTCTTTGAGATTTCTGTCGTCATTATCAATGCAATTATGTGGCTGGCACCATATGCGGTCACATTATTGGTTTTCAGCAGTATTGCTTCCTTCGGGCTGGAACTGCTGGTCGCGCTTCTATGGTTTATTTTGGTTGTATTAAGTGGGTTGTTGATTCACGCTACTATAGTCTATTCTGCTTCGGTATATTACCTTTCGGCACTTTCCCCTATCAAGTTTTTAAAAATGGTGAAAACTACAGCGGTGACGGCTTTTTCTACTTCATCATCGAATGCAACATTGCCGACCGCCCTTCGGGAATCCAGAGAAAACCTCGGCGTTCCCGAAGAGATTAATTCCTTTGTACTGACTATTGGCGCCACGGCAAATCAGAACGGAACCGCTCTCTACGAAGGCGTGACCATCATCTTCTTGGCACAGCTGGCGGGTGTCGATTTGAGTATCTCGGCACAACTAGGAGTCGCCTATTTAGCTATTTTGGGCGGAATTGGTACCGCCGGAGTACCGGGTGGATCCATACCCTACATTATTGTTGTGCTGGCCGGACTGGGCGTCAACCCTGCACTTGTCGCCGTTATTATGGGGGTCGACAGGCTTTTGGACATGTGCCGGACGACGGTGAATGTTTTGGGCGATATTACGGCAGCAACTTATGTGGCGCGCTCTGAAGGATATCATTTAAATGGGGAGTTGCGGCCGCCGTTATCCGCAAAACAATAGTTACCCGTTCGCATAATCTTGAATATTTGTAAATACGTAACGCTAGTAGGTGGCGGTAGCCTTTTTCAATTTTATTAATCAAATCTACGGGTCCACTTCAATTGTAATATCCACCAATAGAAAGCCCTTCGAATGAGCTAAATTCCCCCATCTGTGAGACTACTGATGATGGTTTGTAGCGTATCGCCATGTTCCGTAAGTTCATATTGAACCGTTATGGGGGTGTGTATCTAAAACGGTTCGTTTTACCAATAGGTTTATTTCCAATTCCTTTAATTCTTTGCTCAACACTGTATTGGACATCACGACAACATCATTCAAATTATCGGAAAACCGTCTTTTACCGAAACAGCAAATAGACGAGATTATCGAAATCTTCCATTTCCCAGCACGCCCATTGAATTTTGAATGGCTCTCATTCTTTTCGTCCTGTTGAAATGCTTCTATTTTACACCAGATAATGTTACTTTGTTACCTCTGTGTTACTGTTATTTTTCAGTACATAGTTACTAAAGATAACATAAGTGATCTAGCTTTGTCGCTCAAATATTAAATAATAAAGATAATGAGTAAATTAAAAAACAAAGTAGCGGTTATTACAGGTGGTAATAGTGGCATAGGGTTTGGCATTGCCCAAGAATTTAAAAATGAAGGAGCTAAAGGAGTTATTGTCGGCAGAAATCAGGAAACCTTAGATAGTTCTGTAGCTCGGCTTGGAGATAATTTTATAGCCATCAATGCAGATGTAACCAACCTTGCTGACCTAGAAAGAGTGTTTAAGGAAACATCTGAAAAATTTGGTAAAATAGACGTGATTGTAGTCAATGCTGGTGGTGCAGTTACAGGAGTAACATTTGGTTCTGTGGCAGATATTGGTGAAGCCGTCTATGACAAGACAATGGATTTAAACCTGAAAAGTGTCTACTTCACTGTTCATAAAGCACTGCCCTATATGAATGATGGTGGTTCTATTATTCTTATCGGGTCAAATGCAGCGCATCGGGCATATTCGTCTTTTACGCTTTATGGTGCTGCAAAAGCGGCCGTAATCCATTTTGCAAAAGGATTTTCAAACGACCTTTTAGATAGAAAGATTAGGGCAAATGTAATATCACCGGGTACAACAGATACACCAGTATTTGATAAGTTTGTCCCTGCAGAACAACTTGAAGCTGTAAAAAAATACTGGGCAGATGTAATGCCTATCGGCAGAATTGGACAACCATCTGACATTGGTAAAACAGCGGTTTTCCTAGCTTCTGATGATTCTTCGTTTATGCTTGGCACTGAACTCCTCGTTGATGGTGGTCTAACCTATTTATCGCCGGCTAAATAATTGACCCCACGCTGGCACGAGTTAGTAACTCGTGCCAGTAGATAATTAAAATAATTTTCAAAATGAGTAAATTAGAAAACAAAGTAGCGAGCTACGCAATTATCGGTTTCGGCAGTATCGGCCAGGCCCTGGCCAAAGCATTTGCCCGCAACGGCATCGAAGTATCCGTCGCAACCACGCGCAACCCGAAAATCTTTGCATCCGATGCGGCCTTGATCGGACCCGAGATCATTCCCACAACACTGGCAGAAGCGGTCAAAGCGGACATCGTCTTTTTGGCTGTCCGTTTCGAGTCACACCCGGATGTTGCGAAGGCGCTGCCGACCTGGCAGGGGAAGACCATCGTCGATTTGACCAATGCTTACGGCGTACCCCCTGAAGAGCTGGGCGGGCAGCCTTCCTCCAGGGTCGTCGCACAGGCCTTCACTGGCGGTAGATTGGTTAAGGGCTTCAACCATTTGACCGCTGCCGTTCTTGGCCAAGATCCGGCCATGGGTGGTGGCAGAAGAGTCGTGTTCCTGGCGAGCGACGATGACGGTGCAGCAGCAGAAATTGGTGCGCTTGCGGAAAATCTTGGTTTTTCGCCAATCAAACTTGGCGGGCTTTCAGAAGGCGGACTGCTTGTGCAGGCGCGCGGTAATAGCTGGGGTCGACTGATCTTTAAGGACTTGGTCAAGTTCGACTGATAAATCGTGATCACAAAATTCGATGCGATCCTGCGTCGTGGACAAAGGGAATCAAAGTTGAACGGGTGCAAAGAACCTTCGTATCAATTCTATCTTGCCGGGCGCTACGGAAAGTGGCGGTAGATGTAGTTCGGGCGTCACTACTGGCGGTGGGTATGAATAAATGTTTGTCGCAGAGACACCCACCTGGTCGCCAATGCAGTTTTGGATATATGACCAGTTAATTTTTATCAACAAAAGTTTTCTTCGTTACCCAAGGGGCAGTTAAGAGGTAGCGTCCATAGTCTTTTCCACTGTTAGTGAATTGAATTTTCAAGAATCGACGATAGCCTTGCGGCTGCTGGGAATTTATGCTACTATCCAATGTCGCCTAGTTTAGATTTTGCAAAAAATCGACAATTAGTTCAGTAAGCTGTTCGGGTTGTTCCTGTTGCACCCAGTGACCCGCACCTTCAATGATGTGAAAGCGTTGCATTTTCGTACAGGCTTGTTGCTGCATCTGCTCTAATGCGCCCACCGGACGAAATCTTGCCCAATCAGCGATCCCTGAAATAAAACAAGAAGGTATATCTATTGTGCGACCCGAAAAAAGTTCGAGGTCAGACCTGTTTAATCCGCCGGTAGTGCAACGGTACCAATTTAATCCGCCCTGGAAACCGGTACGGTTAAACTCCTGCGTATAGACATCAAGGTCAATATCCGGGAGCCATTTACAAGCGGATATTTCTTTCACCGAGGGCATGCTAGGAGCAACTACCTCCGGCATTGTTTTATCAAGTTCCAAAACATAATAAGTCGGCTGTTTAGCGAATTCTTCCGCCGTCCCCGAGGTGAGTGGAAATGGTTTATTTTCACTCCAATCGGCACTCTTTACGTGAAAGTAAGCTCGCTGAAAATCGTGCAAGCCCTGCTTGCAGTTCAGCATCTCATTATTGGCGCTGCGCGAAGAGAAATAGGTGGTGCTGTCCTTACGAGGCCTTGATAATGAGGCAAGAGGATCTTGAACAGGTGCTGTCTGTTTTAGATTCGGTTCAGGTTGTTCTCCAACGCCAAACGGCAAAGGTGGCACTCCACCGAAAGGACAACTCAGAAGAACAACTGACCGAAAAAAATCCGGTCTAACAAGAGCACAATAGGCCGCTACTATCGCACCCACGTCATGTCCGACGATAGTGTAAACAGAATCATGTCCCATAGCCATCATCAAACCGAGGGCGTCGCGGGAAAGTTCATGTGTCCTAAAAGAGGCAAAATTCCCGTCATAAGTATTGTCCGATCCCGTTGTGCGACCGTAACCTCGTAGATCAGGAGCGATCACATGGTAACCCGCATCGGCCAATGGCAGCATTACTTTCCGCCAACTGTAGGCAAGTTCCGGAAATCCGTGCAGCAGAAGTATAACAGGACGTTTTGGTGTGTCAAAACCGGCTTCCAATACATGCACTGTCAGTCCGTTGACTCCGGTAACATACCGTTCGCGAATGCCTGCCGGTAATTCCATGCTCTTTAATTGACCATTTGTTTTCATAGGATTTGTTTTTTTCTGCTAATACCTCCAAAATGCGGATGAAAGCCGTTCCCAATGCAGCAAGTGCTGTATTTTTATACAGTTTCTGCGTTTCATATCCAGTATTTATTAAAAGACGTTTTAGTCTTATTTTGTTGGTAAAAAATGGTTTTCCTGATTAATTATTTAAACCATATGGCTCATTTGATTTGCTTGATCTCAAAAGATTTTGACCCAGACTTAAGGGTTGAGTTGATCAGATAATTCTCCGTTTGCTAAACCTTGTTTTAAAGCATCAATAAAAAGATCATAGCGGATTCGATCACTGCCCTTATCTTTTTTTGACTGTTGCGTTTGTGTTATCCGAATATACGCCAAAATTCAAAATAGGGCATCCGCATTCGATAAAGGGAACCAAAGGATTTTTACGAAGATCTATGAACGCAAACAGCTTATTAACTGCTGTTTTTTCTCTTGACATAACGGAATATCTCCCTTTTCCTTTTATGTTCATTTGACGAAGCAAATTAAGACCAAAGAGTCTTATTTAAAGAATAAAGAAAAAAATTAACCAAATTATGGCAATGTAAGGTTATAAGATACCTATTTCCACATTGAAACTAAAGTCCTCTTTTAAAATGGGTCACGTCATAAGCTAGTTGATCAAAATACAGGATATGGTTTCCCTAATAAAATTCCTTGCCTACTCCTGAATGGCATCGCTTATTAAAGGGTTGTCAACCGAAGTTCGAATATATAAATGCCTAGCTTCATTGACGATATAATAGTAACTTGCCTATTCACGGGAAATTTTTATATTCCTGGTGCCAATTTCATATAAGCCATATTTATTATTGGCTATAAGGGTTGGAACAATTACTTTAGTGTGTTACCGTTGGCTTTTAAACTGTTCATTTTGAACAGGTGAAACGATGACAACATCGTCATTTCTCTTTTTAGCAGCGATGCCTTTCGTTTTAATTTTGAGGAATTTCTTCTAACAAAATTTCATTTCCAGTCTTGTCGTAATAGGTGCAGGTCATTTTGTCCATACATATTGCCCACTTTTGAATTCCAAAGGTAGCACACATTTTAATGAAAGTAAGGAAATCCGTTTTGCCTTGTTGATGTGCCAATAACGCTGCTTTAAATCCTTCCTTATTTGAACTGTCAGTAATTACTATCGGGTCATATTTTGCTGGCACTTTTGCTGTATTGTTGTCGGCACCATGATAGTCAATATGCCCATCTGATACATAGGCTTCATAGTGGGTAACTCCTAGAGCCCTAATTTCCTGAATGTAGGCCAGAAAGTCTGCACCTGATTTTACTTTGCTGTGAGCTGTTGTGATTTGTTCTACTGTAAACATTTAGATTTGTTAATTGTTAGATGATTTGCAGAATTGCACGCAGTCATAATGTTCAAACTTGGTAGTATGATCTTGATATTGGAATGCATTACCACCTGCCTTTGCATTAAGATTACATTGCAAAGGTGCATCGGTGAAAATCCAAGTCATTGTAAAAAATCGTCTTTTTACAAGAGGCGTTTGAAATTTTCGGGTGTGTATCCAGTAAATTGTTTAAAGTCTTTGATAAAATGGGCCTGGTCGAAAAAGTTGTTTTCATAGCAAATTTCAGTCAGCGTTTTTGTTTCATTCAGATTGTCAAGAACTGCATTGAAACGAACAATTGAAGCAAATTTTTTAGCACTGGTTCCCACGACCTTTCTAAAACGTTTTTCTAAAGGGCTTTGGCTGGTGAATAGTTTCTCATTTAGTTCCTTTATGCGGATTGTTCCATTACTTTGGTAAATGAGTTTTAATGCTTCAACAATTAGTTTATCGGGCTGAACGTCTTTGAGCTGAGATACTAAAAATTGCTCAACGATTACAATACGTTGTTTGTCTGTTTTCGTAGTTGACAATTTCTCTTCGACTTCGGTTATGTTGTTTTTGTCGAAAATATTGTCAAGCGAAACGCTGGAATTGAACAATTCATTTGCCGGATTTCGAGCAAAATGTGCAAAGCCAATCTCAGTAAAGTACACCAGGACAGTTCCGATGTCCGGCGAATTCTTGAAAATTTTATAGCGGTCAGTAATCCCTGTAATTCCTGCCGATGTTAGTTTACTTTCAGCTTTGTCGTTTATGATTGCAATTTGTCCTTTGTATTGAAAGCCAATAACAAGTCCCGTAGAAGGAAAAACAGTGAATTCGTTTTCCAGTTCGTTCTCAGATATGACAAGATATTTAATATAGGGCTTTAGTCTTTCAGTCGGAAAATGTTTATCAAATTTCATTGTTTGTCTGTTGTGTTGGTTTTCTGTAAAATTGCCTACAACTTTCATCGGTTCTTTGCTGCTCTCTTTCACAATTTGGGTCCGGCCATTTTTTTGAGACTCTACTAAATATGCTTTTCTTATCTTTCCAAATTGTTTTTGGTGTGCCCCGAATTGTTATGGAAGTCACGCCTTACAGATAGAAAGTGCCTTGTGGGTAATCACTCTATAGCCATTGGCGGCTACATTCAGTAATTTATATTCAGCTTTTCTTTCATTATGAAGCCTATATTATTAAGGGATGGAAGAGTGGGTTTAAAACATTTATAATACACCAAAGTTAGCCTCAATTTTATTAAAATCAATATCCGAAAAAAATACTTATAGCCTAATTAGTAATGGCTGTAAATCAGCAGCTTCATGTATTTGGCCTGTATTTTATATGCAGGTTTTTAGTAAAATACGCGCTGATTTAAAGAGTTTTGGGGAGCGCATTTCAATTTCTTTCCCCTATTTATACGCTTCCATTATCTTGGCCGCATGGTCTGGTCATGACTGCCCGGCAAACGCTTTTTTACGGGCAGAGGAGTTCAAAGACATTGGACGATACCACACTGCTGCAAAAAAAGTGGATGGTGTTATTGAAACCGGATAAGACAGAATCCATATGCTTAAAGCGAGGATGAATGTTTCGGGGGAAATTCCTTATCTTTAAAAACGCGTCAAAGAACAGCTGCACCTGGACAGAAATAAATGCGCTGCCGGCGCGACCGGCTGACTGCGTATAACTGTCACAACAATCAATACTTTCAGGTTCTGAGCTTTTCTTAAGCGAATTTCTGCTTTCTTCGAGTTTAGCTGATCAGAAAATGAGCCGAAGGCAATTTTGTTTAAGTGGTAAAGTTGATTAATTTTAGGAGCTGAGTTGAAGGACGCAGGCAAATAGGCCAAAATGTTCCCTTTTGGAAATTTTATTACATTTGTTGCGCCAGACTCGTGTATTCTAAAAATATATAATATTTGTCCCTGATGAAGGCCTTAAAAGTCAGTTTAACTGCTTTTTTTCTCTTTTGTTTGTTCCTGAGCGGCGCTTTTGGGCAGGACAACTATGGACTTGTTTACAATTCATTTAATGTACCCCAGGAAAACAGGACTTCTGTTGAGATTGGTATGGAGGAACCTATTTGTTTGAAGGATAATGCAGACCTCTGCTTTGAACTCAGGTTTCTGCCGCAACGGTCCACTTATTTTGGCTACATTTTCCGGATGATCAATGCTGCTGGTCAGAATATTGACCTAATATTTAATCAAAAAGATGATATTTTTAATGTAGTTGCAGGCGCAAAATTCACAGATATTAATTTTAAACTCCCGAAAGAAGTGCTGTATGATCATTGGTCGAAGATCAGATTTCATATAAGTCAGGACGGGTTATTATGTTTTATAAACAATAGACTTATAAAGAAAACGAAGATTGCGCTGGAAGACAGATGCTTCCAGATTGTTTTCGGAGCTTCCAGAATTCACGATTTTTCTACTACGGACGTGCCTCCTATGCAGACCAGAAATATTACCATTAAAAATAATGGTAGCGTCACATATTTCTGGCCACTTAATAATATTGAAGGAGAGACAATTACAGATTCGGTTAGAGGGGAAAAAGCATATGTATTAAATCCTGAATGGGCTGGTGTACGACATCGTAGATGGAAAAAACAAAATGTTGTAAAGGTAAAAGGAAATGCCAGTTATACCTTCGATCCAAAAACAGAAAATCTGATCATTGTTGCGGAGGACTCTATTATAAGAATTCCTGCTACTGAACCTGCCGAGGCTGGAACCTCGATGCCTTCCAAAGGATACCACTTGTTCCAGGGCAATCAGTCTTTTTACAATTCTGTGGATAATACATTATATAACTATTATATTGATAATAAGGGATTAGCCGCCTTTGACGGACGTAATAATAGTTGGGATAAGACTTATGATACATTAGAAAATACAGCCTATGGACATACCAGCAGGATATTTGTACCAGAGGAAAACGCTTTATATATTTTCGGGGGCTATGGGCAACTGAGGTATAAAAATGAAGTGCAGAAAATAAGTTTTTCGGATAGAACCTGGACTGAGATACCTGCAAAAGGTGATTATTTTGAGCCGAGATATATGGCTGGTATTGGCAGGAAGGGTGATTCTATTTATATTTTAGGCGGCTATGGGAGCCGTGATGGAGACCAGAGATTAAACCCGCGTCATTATTATAACTTGTACCTTTATAATATCAAATCCCAGACGTTTAAAAAAGTCTATGACCTTCCAGACCCTCAGACGCCATTTGTTCTTGCCGGTTCTTTGATTATCAATAGGGCAGAGCATTGTTATTATGCGCTTGTTTATGATGAGGGGAAATATGATACCAAACTGCAGCTTATCAAGTGCTCTTTGACCACGCCTACATTTGAAAGGTTGGCAGACCCTATTGCTTATGCATTTAAAGACGTCACATCAGATGCAGATCTATTTTATTGTGCAGAAAGTAAGCAATTGATGGCCGTTACTCAGTTAACAGACCTGGGTAAAAATACAACTTTTGAAGTGTATACCATAGCCTTCCCTCCTGATCTGATGATAACGAATACGGAAGGAGTTCATTTCCGTTTATCAAAAAGTGGAGACTGGCTGTATGTGGGGGCGGGTGTATTGGCTTTACTGTTGCTGGGTGGACTTTTATTAAGGTATAGACAGAAAAAGCGCCGGCAAATTGCGGGGTTAAATGCGCGCAAACCTCAATCACCAATCGTAAAGGCGCCTGCTTTGGCCCCTTCGCAGTACGCTGCGGGTACAACAGTGGATAAGGCCGTGGATAGAACTGCTGATTTCATGGGCGATATTAATAATGAGTGGGTTGGCGTAGAGAGGACTCCTGCTCCAGTAGGATTTGAGCATAACAGAAGTCAATTTTTAGATGACGGGGAGCCTTTGGGCGATCTGCCAAACGGCCTTCATATATTTTTATTTGGGACTTTTGAAATGGTGAATGCAGAAGGTGAAGATGTTAGCCAGCAATTCTCTCCTTTATTAAAAGAGCTTTTTTTGATGGTCCTGCTCTTTACGATTAAAGACGGGAAAGGCATATCTACTGATCGGATTAATGATATCTTCTGGGGAAATAAAACAGGAAAAAATGCGAAGAACAACCTTTC
>DATJDF010000527.1:0-17157 GCA_035497555.1 Arachidicoccus sp.
TTTGTTTGTTAAAACTTATTTGTTGCCGACCACTAGGCAGTTATCATTTTCAGTTTGGAAAAAGCAATTTGTTGATAAAATTTAAATCAATTTCGCAAAATGGAAAAAAATAGCACCCGTTGATTAGGTAATCAATGGGTGCTGTGAAATATTTGTATTATATTTTTTTACTTTAGGATTTATCCAGTAAGCGCATAGAGGCTTCAGCATATCTTTGGCCTACATCAGGGTATTTTTTAAGTAGCGCTTCAATACTTTCCAAGTCCGCTTCCTTTAATACGATATCTGTTGCCTGTGCATTTTCTTCTAAGTATTTTCGTTTTTTTGTCCCCGGAATCGGGATAATGTCTTCTCCCTGTGCTAATACCCAGGCAAGTGCTAGTTGTGCAGGAGTCGCATTAAGACCTTTTGCGATTTCGGCAAATTCGTTCACTAATTTTTTATTATTTTCCCAATGTTCACTGTCGAATCTGGGTAGTGTTCGGCGCCAGTCATCTGCTGCCAATGCCGACTGATCAGGGATAGTTGCTGTCACTATTCCCCTGGCAAGTGGGCTATATGGGATTAGTGATATTCCTAATGCACGACAGGTGTTGAGGATCGTTCCTTCCACATCCCTGGTTAATAAAGAATACTCACTTTGTAAAGCGGCAATTGGGTGAATGGCCACAGCGCGCTTCAAGGAATCGGCCGAAGCTTCAGATAAACCCAAATAGCGTACTTTACCGGCTTTGACTAAATCGGCCATGGCACCAACGGTGTCTTCAATCGGTACTTTGGGATCAATTCGGTGTGCATAATAGAGATCAATGGTATCAATGCCGAGTCGCTGAAGACTTTTGTCAACAGCTTCTTTAATATATGCTGGAGAACAATCTATGTAGGTGCGCGGGTCACTGCTCAAGCCAGTGCCATCTTGATCTTGTTTGAAACCAAATTTAGTTGCGATAAAGATTTTATCCCGGTTGGGTACTAATACTTTTGAGATGAGGGATTCATTTGCGCCTCTTGCGTACATGTCAGCTGTATCCCAGAAATTGATGCCCAGATCAATAGATTTCTCCAGTGTTGCCAGGCTTTCT
Source organism: Arachidicoccus sp. (assembly GCA_035497555.1). Classification (GTDB taxonomy): domain Bacteria; phylum Bacteroidota; class Bacteroidia; order Chitinophagales; family Chitinophagaceae; genus Arachidicoccus. The sequence goes on from DATJDF010000527.1 coordinate 1,083, forward strand.
TTTTCGTCAGGGGTCCCGTAGGCGAAACTCATGCCCATGCACCCAAGTCCGATGGCCGAAAGCTGTTCATTTGTTTTTCCTAATTTTCTGTATTGCATATTATTCGTTTTAGAAAACAAAGGTAGAAGGTCCTATCGGCCGACGATTATAGCATTCAACCCAATTGTTATAATTATCAAACAACCAGCTTTGTTTTTATTGTTATTATTTGATTTTAATTACGAAAGGAGGCAGGCGTTCGTTGGGTTTGCTTTCTAAACACTTGGTTAAAATAAGACGGATATTCAAAGCCAAGTGAATAGGCGATCTCGTTAACATTCCAGTCTGTATGTGTTAACAAGGATTGTGCCTCCTGGATTAACCGATCGGCGATCCAAGCTGAAGTGGTTTTCCCTGTTACTTCTTTTATTGCTCTGTTCAGATGATTTACATGAACCGATAAATGGGCTGCAAAATCTGCTGCTCTTTTAAGCAAGATTGTTTCGCCTGTTTTTTCCACTGGAAATTGACGATCTAACAAATCTAAGAACAAAGCGGTAATACGTGCCGACGCATTTTTCTGAAGGGTAAATTTACGGGCTGGCTGTAATTTCTTGGCTTCATGCACGAGTATCTGAATATAATTGTATAAAAGTGCATCCTTTTGTATATAATCAGATTGATTCTCAACCTGCATTTGTTGGAAAATGTTGGAGATATGCTTTTGCTGCTGAGGCTCCAGAAAAAAGACAGGCCGCTGTTCGGGGTCCGAAAAAAGACCTGCAATCGCCATATGACCCGAATGCGCTGCCAGAAAATCTGCCGTGAATATGCAATAATAACCTAATTGTTCGCCTGGTTCCGCCTGCCAGGAATAGGGAATCATCGGATTTGAAAATAGGAGCGTGGGTTGGTTAATTTCAATCACTTTTTCTGCGTAATGCAGCCAACCCTTACTTTCGATTAAGGTGATTTTGAAAAAATCCCTTCTACGGTAGGGTGTGAAGGTTTGACATTCGCGTCTGTTATAAACATTAAATTTACCTGAATGCCGGGTAAAATCACCATCCTTATTGACTGGGAGATAGGAACGAAACCTAAATGCTGCAACACTTTCGTTGTTTTTCATTACTCGAAATTACAAATTATTGTGCATTTACCGAATTTCAACAGGGCATGTCCATTTAAAGAATGCTTAATTGTGTAAAACGCAATTCGCTTACCCATATCTTCTTAAGTAAGTTCAAGTCATAATAATCTATCCGTTGAGGCCGCTCAATAGTATTTTTCAACAACTCCTAATCCGAATAATGCAAAATCGTATTTTACCGGATCCGAAGGATCCAATTCCAAAAGATATCTTGTGAGTTCTTCGGCTGCCCGCCAATCCATCTGTTTACGGTGGAGGAGGCCCAACCGGCCAGCGACACGTGCAACATGCAGGTCTATTGGGCAAATAAGATCGGACATTGATATTCGGTTCCAGATCCCGAAATCTACTCCCTGTTTATCCTTTCTGACCATCCATCGTAAATACATATTAAGCCGCTTGCAGGTCCCATTTTTTTCAGGGGAGGCAATATGTTTTCTGGTTCTCTGTGGGATTTCCGGCAGGGAAAAGAAATAATGGTAAAAGTTAATAAGTGCTGTTTTCATGGAAAAGGGCAATTCTTCAGGCAGTTCTATTAAAAAAGCATCTTCCAGAGAGCTGTAATTTTGGTAATGCTGATTCAGAAATGCCACAAAATATAATAGATCTGTATCGTTAAACGTTCGGTGTTTAAATCCTAATAATCTTTTAAGGTCACATTCCTGATGGTGAAGGCAAAAATCATAGGGAGCGTTGTCCATTCTTTGCAGAAGTTCGCGGGATTTTTTAATAATAACCGTCCGGTTTCCCCAGGCAAAAATGGCAGCAAAAAAGCCGGCAATTTCCTGATCCTGCCTGCGGGTGAATAAGTGGGGGATAAGAACCGGGTCTTCGGCGACAAATTCCGGCTGATTATATTGCAATACCCGCTGATCCAGAAATCTTTTTAGCTCCATGTCACGAAGTTAAAGGGATTTTCCCTTGAAATTACCGTACATGACTGCCTTTTTCCGTTTATCTAAAAATATCCTAAAAGGTTAAAAATGGATATTATATTTGTCAATAAATTGCCTGGTAGGTGGGTAACCAAAACACCAGTAAATTTTGACATCAGCCGAAAAAACGGATAAATGAAGAAATTAAAACTTTTTGGAATATTACTGAGCCTGCCTTTTCTTGTTTTTGCACAGGACAACAACTGGGATTTACAAAAATGTGTCATTTATGCATTGGAAAACAATATATCCGTAAAACAGTCGGATGTTCAGGCCCGGCTTGATGCATTGACCCTGCAACAATCCAAGGCCATGCGGGTGCCCACGCTGAGTTTTAATACGCAGGGCGGATACAACTTTGGCCGATCTGTAGATCCGACCAGTAACCAGTTTACGACAAGCAAAGTACTTTTTCAGAGTTATAATATCCAAACAGGGGTTACATTGTTTAATTTTTTCAAAATTAAAAATGATATCAAAGCAAAAGAAGCCGAGAGCGAGGCGTCAAAATCTGATATTGAACGCGCCAAAAGTGATGTAACCTTAAATGTGGCCGCTGCTTATCTGCAATACCTCTTGTCCCTGGAGCAGGTAAATATTGCCAAAGGGCAGATAGAATTAACGACCAAGCAGTTGGGTCTGACCAAAAAACAGGTGGCTGCCGGAAGTGTCCCCGAATTGAACTCAGCCCAATTGGAATCACAGTTAGCGACAGACAGCAGCACTTATATTACCAATGTCTCCACAATGGATCAAAATAAGTTACAGCTGCTGGCACTTTTGAACCTGAGTGCCGATACCCCTTTCGAAGTCTCCATTCCTGATGTCGATAAAATTCCACTGGAACCGCTAAATGAATTGAATCCCGCCGAGCTCTATCAGCATGCACTCGGCACCCAGTATCAGCAGAAAGTTGACTCTCTTAAACTGGCAGCGGCGCAATATTCTGCTAAATCGGCGCGCGCTTCCATGTATCCGACGATCTCTGCCTTTGGATCGGTGGGTTCCAATTACGCAAGTTCATTTATGAGTCAAACGGGAAGTATACCCTATATGGACACCATTGGCTCCGTCAATGTCAACGGTACCAACTACTACTCAGTTGCTGAGGGGCGGCTTCCTGTTTATACCAAAACCTCCTATGGCAAGCAGATTTTTGATATTAACCTCTCGCAGGCAGTAGGGATCTCACTAAATATTCCAATATTCAATAACCGCCAGGCAAGAACCGCCTGGCAACAGGCCAAATTGAATATTAACAATTTGCAGTTACAGCAGGAATTGAATAATCAGACTTTACAACAAGATATATATACTGCCTTCAATAATGCCAAATCAGGCATTGAAAAATACAATGCCAATACAAAAGGTGAATCATACGCAGCTTATGCCTATCATCTTGCGGAATTAAGATACGATAACGATATGCTGTCGGCTTCGGATTACCTGGTGGCACAGAACAATCTTTATACTGCCAAAATCAATAGATCAGCAGCCCGTTATGAATACATATTTCGGTTAAAGGTGTTGGAATTCTATAAATACAATCAAATTCGTTTATAAAATATAAACAGAGAAATTCATCATATCTACATTTCATTTATTATGAGTAAGAAGCTTAAATGGATCATTGCAATACTGGCTATAATCATTGTCCTACTAATTGTTCTGAGTAAAATGGGCGTTTTCGGCAAGGATGAAGGAATCAAAGTCTCCGCTGAAAAAATCACGACTAAGACAATTACTGAACTGGTGACCGCCAGTGGCCAGGTTTACCCCGTTACTGAGGTAAAGGTTTCTTCTGATATTTCCGGAGAAATAGTGGATTTGCCGGTACTGGAGGGAGATACCGTTCATAAAGGACAGGTATTAGCCAAGATTTATGCAGACGTCTATGCCAGTCAACGGGATCAGGCGGCGGCTATTGTTTCCCAGTCCAAAGCACAGGTGCAAAATGCAATAGATCAATTGTCCGGATTAAAGGCATCGCTTAACCAGACCTCTGAAGCCTTCAATAGGCAGAAAATATTACTGGATCAAAAAGTCATTTCCCAGTCAGAATTTGAACAGGCACAACAAGCATATTTGTCTGCCAAGTCCAATTATGCGGCTGCTCAGGCAACCATAAGCGCCAATAAATTCAATGTTGCCAGTTCTCAGGCAAGCCTCTCACGTGCACAGACAGATGTGGAAAGAGCAACTATTGTGTCGCCTATGGACGGAGTCATCAGTCTGATGGATGTGAAAAAGGGCGAGCGCGTTGTAGGTACGGCACAGATGACCGGGACAGAAATGATGCGTATAGCCGATTTAGGAAAGATAGAGGTTCGTGTGAATGTGGGTGAAAATGATATTCATAAAGTCCGGATAGGCGACAAAGCTAATATCCAGGTAGATGCATACAATCAACGCAAATTTCAGGGGATTGTCACTCAGATCGCTAATCCACAACCCAATGACAATACAACGGCTACATCTACAGCTTCTACAACCGCAACAAACTACTTAGTCCATATTGAACTGCAGCCGGACAGCTACAGGGATCTGCTGGGAAGAGGTAAACCATTTCCATTCAGACCAAGTATGTCCGCCAGTGCAGATATAGAAACCAATACAAAGGATAATGTTCTGGCTGTTCCTATTAATGCAGTAACAACCCGGTCGCGTACAGACTTAAATCCGGCAGATTCAACAAAGGTCAGTACGCCTAAAAAAGATTCTGCTACCTCAGGTTCTGGTAGCAGTGAAGGAGATGATGGTATCGAGGAAGTCGTATTTGTAATCGGAACAGATAGCAAAGTCAAACCTGTTGTCGTTAAAACGGGTATACAGGACATTAATTATATTGAAATTACCAGTGGTCTGAAATCCGGCGATCAGGTGGTCACCGGGTCCTATGATACTGTAAGTAAGCTACTTAAGGCTGGCGATAAGGTCAAGGTGGTTGATAAATCTCAGCTTTTTGAGGTTAAAAAATAAGCATTGAAAATTCTTCTACCCGCCAGTGACGCGCCGCATTTTGACCAATGCCTTGCGTCACTGGCATTTTACGGGTATCCACGATGAGGCTGATGGAATCTTTGGTCTTTTCGGCTAAAGCCCATAAACTATTGTCGCTGAACCATCCCTAAACTTATTTATTTTGTGATGATCAGATGAGCCAAATTTGGCTCATAATAATCATTATTTGTTGCTTCCTCCCTATACAATTTCCAGTCTGGTACATTTACATAAAAAAAATAACATGTTCTTAATGGCTTAGTTGGAAATTTTCAGCGAAATTGAAGTTTATTCTTCATTAAAAACCTAAAGGCCATCTTTATGAAATTAAAAGACCAAATTGCTATTATTACCGGTGCCAGCAGCGGCATAGGCAAAAGTGTGGCTAAATGCCTTGCTCTGGAAGGTGCCAAAGTTGTCATCAACTATCCTTTTGAAAAGACCCGGACGGATGCTGAAGCTGTTTTGGATGATATCAAAAAAAGCGGCGGTGATGGTATTGTTTTTCAGTGTGATGTCAGTAAAGAGGATGAGGTAATCAGTATGTTTCAGCATACCATTAAATTATACGGGACAATGGACATTCTGATTAATAATGCAGGTATTCAGGTAGATGCGCCATTTGAAAAAATGACACTTGCACAGTGGAATGCTGTTATCTCTGTTAATCTTACCGGCCAGTTTTTATGCGCTCGGGAGGCAATCAAAGAGTATTTACGCAGAGGGGTAGATGAAAACAAATCAGTCGCAGCTGGTAAAATTATATGTATGAGTAGTGTGCACCAGGTTATTCCATGGGCAGGCCATGCGAATTATGCCACCAGTAAGGGCGGTATAGATATGCTGATGCAGACCATGGCGCAGGAATTTGCCTCAAAAAAAATTCGTATCAACAGTATTTGTCCCGGTGCCATCCAAACGCCCATTAATAAGGACGCCTGGGGTACGGCTGAAGGTCTTAAAGACTTGATGACACTGATTCCGTATAAGCGAATCGGACAGCCGGAAGATATTGGAAAGGCGGCCGTATGGCTTGCCAGCGATGATAGTGATTATGTCAATGGCACTTCTATTTTTGTTGATGGCGGGATGACTTTATTTCCAGGGTTCAGAACAAATGGATAAAGCTAATCCTGGCATATTTTGGATCCTGAGTGGAAGAAAGGATATGAACATCAGATTTACAGTAATTAGCGGTTACTTAATATTATAATACCCGTGCGGGTTCCTATTATTACCGCAGCTATAGAACCCAAAAGGGTTAGAACAACTTAAACAATAAGCGGATAAAGCAGCAAGCACATTATGAAGCAAACGAAGGAAGGAGAAAGATTACAGGATGAAGCGTGGAAATTATGGGGACCCTACGTAAGCGACCGGCAATGGGGAACTGTAAGGGAAGATTATAGCGCAGACGGAGATGCCTGGCGAACCACTACACATGACATGGCGCGCTCCAAGGCCTGGCGCTGGGGGGAAGAAGGAATAGCAGGTATCTGCGATCAGCTGGAAACAATTTGCTTTAGTTGGGCATTCTGGAATAAAAAGGATAGTATTATTAAGGAAAGGTTCTTCGGTCTCAGCAATTATGAAGGAAACCATGGAGAAGATGTCAAGGAGTTGTATTACTATCTTGATGCAACGCCGACACATTCCTATATGAAAATGCTTTATAAATATCCGATCACGGCTTTCCCATATGCGCAACTCATTGCCGAAAATGCAAAAAGGACGCATCTGGATCCGGAATACGAATTAATCGATACAGGGGTGTTGGATAATCAATCCTATTTTGACATTTGGATAGAATACGCCAAAGCTTCACCAACAGATATACTTATAAAAATAACAGTCCACAACCAGTCTGCGCAGACAGCTGCATTGCATGTACTGCCGACAATCTGGTTCCGCAACAACTGGAGTTGGTTTACAGATACGCCTAAGCCTGGTATTACACCACTTAGTGAGCAGCAGCTTCTATTGAAAAATGCGAATTTGGAGGATTATTATTTTTATGTGGATCAGGCTGAAGATATACTTTTTTGTGAAAATGAGACCAATAACGAACGGTTATACCAAAGTAGTAATCAATCAAAATTTGCAAAAGATGGGATTAATGATTACTTGGTAAGTGGTAATCAAAATGCGATCAACAGGGAAGAAGGTACCAAGGCGGCAGTCAATTATGATCTGACGCTTTCAGGGGGTGAAAAACAAACGCTGAGATTCAGGTTGTCTTCGGAAAAACAGGCAAGTCCTTTTAAAAACTTCGATGCCCAATTTGAATCAAAATTGAAAGAGGCAGATGAATTTTATGCAGCGGTTCAGCAGCCGATAGATAATATGGGAGAGCAGCAGATTCAGCGGCAGGCATTTGCCGGAATGCTCTGGTCCAAACAGTTTTATAATTACAATGTGGTTAAATGGCTTCAGGGTGACCCTGGCCTGCCCGCGCCTCCGGTTGAACGTAATGAAGGCCGCAACAGCGGTTGGAAGAATGTAAACAATCGTTATGTTATATCGATGCCCGATAAATGGGAATATCCTTGGTATGCAACCTGGGATCTGGCTTTTCATGCTGTCAATTTTGCAGTGATCGATTCGCGGTTTGCCAAAGATCAGTTGATGCTTTTTACCCATGACTGGTATATGCATGCTAATGGGCAATTGCCCGCCTATGAATGGGACTTTGGCAATGTTAACCCTCCGGTACATGCCTGGGCAGCCTGGCGTGTCTACAAAATAGATGAAAAAAATAATGGCCGGCCCGATATAGAATTTTTAAAATGCATTTACCATAAGTTACTGCTGAATTTCACTTGGTGGGTAAACCGTAAAGATGCAGAGAAGAATAATATATTTGAAGGCGGTTTCCTGGGGCTTGATAATATCGGTGTTTTTGATCGTAATGAAGCCTCTGCTCACGGGGTGCAACTGGAACAATCTGATGCGACCAGCTGGATGGCGATGTTCGCCTTGAATATGATGCGTATTGGACTCGAGTTATGCAAAACGGACCTTGTTTACCAGGATATGGCTTCCAAATTTTTTGAACATTTTTTATCCATCGCCTATGCGATGGAAAATGTAAAGGCGAATGGTGACGGACTATGGGATGAACAGGATGAGTTTTATTACGATCAGATTCATACTAAATATGGAGAAAGTATCCGACTGCGTCTTAGAAGTATTGTCGGAATTATCCCGCTATTTGCCGTAGAGGTTATTGATGAGGGGAGTTTGCAGAAGGCGCCCTTGTTTATCGAACGAATGAATTGGATTTACCAGCATAAGCCGGAACTGGCCAGATTGGTTTCCAGGTGGAAAGAACAGAACAATACCCTGCATCTGCTTTCCCTATTAAGAGGTCACCGTATGAAAAAGATTCTGGAACGCATGTTGGATGAAAATGAATTTTTAAGCACCTACGGCGTTCGTTCAGTCTCTAAATACCATTTGGAACATCCTTATATATTGCAAATCAAGGATTTCACCTATAAAGTCGGGTACACTCCGGGTGAATCGGATTCGAATATGTTTGGCGGTAACAGTAACTGGCGCGGTCCGATCTGGATGCCCATTAATTTTCTGATAATTGAGAGTCTGCAGCGTTTTCACTTCTATTACGGGGATGATTTTAAGGTGGAATGTCCAACGGGTAGCGGGCAGTATCTCACCTTACATGAGATCGCTGAACATATTGCCAATCGGGTCATTCAGTTGTTTGCAAAAGACGAAAAAGGGCACCGCGCCTTTTTAAATGGGGATGACCGGTTGCAAAATGATCCGGCCTTTAGTGATTATCTTCTTTTTCATGAATATTTTCATGGCGATACCGGAAAAGGCCTGGGGGCATCCCATCAGACGGGATGGACGGGGCTAATCGCCAAAATAATCCAGTCCAAGCATAATCAGAAAAAGACAGGTTCTGAATGAAATAAATTCTAAAAGCTGTATACGGCTGAACAGTATTACATTGAATTAATAGGAAGCGGGTTGTTTTTTTGAGTTGGAGAGGATTAAAGAAAATACTTTTATTTCTCCTGCTTTTTGTACTACCTTTGCCTTCGAATTTTCCTCGGGGTGCTATTCCGTAACAGGAAGGCTGAGATTAAACCCGTAAAACCTGAACAGGGTAATGCCTGCGAAGGGAAGGCTGCAAGATCTCCATCTTCTTATTGCAGAACGACTTTCCCATGCAACCTATGTTCGTATATTAATTTTGATGAAAAAGCTGTTTTCGCTATTGGTATGTGTGGTTATTTTTGCAGGATTCTACAGTACACCTGTCCAGGCACAGTCCGGACAAGCATTAAATTTTAGCGGTTGGGTTGTAAATGAAACTGCTATGCCAGTCGACGGTGCCACTATTGAGTGGACAAACCTTCAAACAAATGCGACAGGTCATTTAACGACAGATCATGAAGGTCGTTTTAGTATACCTGTAACATCTGGCAGTCGGTGGCAAATCAAAATCAGTTATGTAGGCTATACAATTTCAATGGAGCGAGTGGCTATCCGTCAACAATCTAAGGAACAAAGATTTATAATTCAGCCTCAACTAGGGCAGTTGACGCCATTGGAAGTCCGTTCTATTCGAGCGGGTGATCACGCACCTTTTGCCAAGACGAATATTACCGCCGCAGAAATAAAGACCAAAAATCTGGGCCGGGATCTGCCTTATCTACTTGAACAGACACCCAATGTGGTGATTAATTCAGATGCCGGCAATGGCATAGGTTACACTGGCATTCATATCAGGGGTTCTGACGGAACCCGGACCAATGTGACTTTAAATGGTATTCCTTACAATGATGCGGAAAGCTCCGGTTCCTTTTTTGTGGACATGCCGGATATGGGTTCCTCCTTGGGATCCATCCAGATTCAGCGAGGCATTGGTACCTCCTCTAATGGTGCAGGTGCCTTTGGTGCTACTATTAATCTGAGTACCAATGAAGTCCATGAATTGCCCTATGTTTCTCTGAGCAATAGTGCTGGTTCTTATAACTCCTGGAAAAATACTGTATCGGCAGGAAGTGGCTTAATCGATGGTAAATTTACTGCTGATGTTCGCCTCAGCCACGTATCAAGTAATGGTTATATTGAGAGAGCCGCAAGTGATTTACAATCCCTGTTATTCTCCACCGCTTATATTGGTAAAAAAACAACCCTGCGGTTTAATTTTATTACCGGAAAGGAAAAGACCTATCAGGCCTGGAATGGGGTCCCAGCCATCATTATTGACTCAATCCGCAATTATAATGAGCTGGGTCAGAAATCGGACGGTACCTATTATAGTGACCAGACAGATAATTACACACAGACCCATTATCAGTTTTTCATTACCCATGTGTTTAATGATAAGTGGTCATTTAATCTGGCCTCATTTCTAACAAGAGGGAAGGGCTATTATGAAGAATATGAAATAGGCGCGGAATACGCGGATTATGGCTTTACGAATCCGGATACAACCAGTACAGATTTAGTCCGGCGTAAATTTCTGGATAATTACTTTTACGGACAGACATTTTCAGTGCAGTATAAAAAAGCCGGGGACATGATTCATCTTGGCGGAAGCTGGACCAATTATGACGGCGGTCATTACGGTCAGGTCATTTGGACCCAAAACGGTGGGATCCCTAAGGATGCTAAATACTATGATGTACCTGCCTATAAATATGACAAGAATATATATCTAAAATGGATGCATGACTTTGGGCCTTACTGGCATTTATTTACAGATATTCAGTATAGAAATGTCTGGCATAAAATGAACGGATTTAAAGACAATCCTGATCTGCATATTAAAAGAAAATTCGATTTTATTAACCCTAAAATTGGTGTCTCCTTTGCAAAGAGTGGCTATAACGGCTATTTCAGTTATGCACTGGCCGGTAAGGAACCGAGTAGGGATGATTTTGAAGCGGGTCAAACCCATCAACCGGATAGAGAGCAGCTGCATGATTTTGAATTAGGTATCGAAAAAAAGACAGCCCGTTATTTCTGGAGCGCTAATCTTTACTATATGTTATATAAGGATCAACTGGTCCTTACAGGGGCTTTGAACGATGTAGGGAGCGCCACCAGAATTAATGTCCCAAATAGTTACCGGGCAGGGATTGAACTCCAGGGTGGTTATGAATTTTCGGATTGGATGAATGTGAAAGCAAATATTGCTTTCAGCCGTAATAAAATCGATAAATTCACCGCTTATTATCCTAATTATGACGCCGACTGGAATTCACTTGACCAGATTGCCGAACAGGTGAAAAATACAGATATAGCCTATTCCCCTAATGTAGTGGGTGCTATATCGCTAAATATTAAGCCTGTAAACGAAGTGACAATTTCGCTGGATGCAAAATATGTCGGAAAGCAATTTTTAGATAACACAGAAAATAAAGACCGGCAATTAGCCGGCTATTACAATCAGGATCTTAGGGTTAGTTATCAGCTGAAAGGAAAATGGCTCAAAAATGTACAATTGATAGGCCAGATATATAATATTTTCAATACCTATTACAATACAAATGGTGCCACCTATCCCGAATATGATAATGGTGCCATCAATAATTATCTATACTATTTCCCGGCCGCGCCGACCCACTTTATGATCGGATTAAACCTGGATCTATGATGATTGCCCGGGAGTGCTTTCTGGACCAGGTGGGTGCTGGTAACCTGATGTCGGATCTAATAACAAATGTCCTTTCATTCTCCATTCAGGTGTTGACCTGACGACCTGGTTACGTCATATAATTTGTTATTATAAAATCAGCCTGCAGCCACCGACTGATTAATTAGGCCGACCACTGTGAAAAAGGGAGCAAAATCCTTACCTTAGCGGCATGGATAAAAAACTCTTTCTCCTGGATGCTATGGCACTCATTTACAGGGCATATTATGCGCTGATTAGGAATCCTAGAATCACCTCCCAGGGCAAAAACACAAATGCACAGTTTGGTTTTACCAATACCTTGGTAGAACTATTAAATAAATATAAGCCCACGCATATGGCTGTCTGCTTTGATACGCATGCACCCACGGAGCGTCACATTGAATTTGAAGCTTACAAAGCCAATCGTCAAAAAGCCCCGGAAGACCTCCTTGCTTCACTGCCGGATATCAAAAGGATCATAGAAGGATTTAATATCCCGGTCATTGAAAGTGATGGCTACGAGGCAGATGATATTATTGGCACACTGGCCTGGCAGGCGGCTGATCTGGGGTATAAAGTGTTTATGGTGACGCCAGATAAAGATTATGGACAGTTACTCTCCAAGCCGAATGTCTTTATTTACAAGCCCGCTTATATGGGCAAGAAAGAAGAAATTCTTACAGCCGAAAAAATTTGTGAGAAATGGGATATTCAGCGGGTAGAGCAGGTGATTGACATCCTGGGCCTCATGGGCGATGCCGTGGATAATATTCCAGGCATTCCTGGAGTAGGTGAGAAGACAGCTGCGAAGCTGCTGAAGCAATATGACAGCATTGAAAATATTTTGGATCATGCAGGTGAGATCAAAGGGGCACTTGGTAAAAAAGTACAGGAGGGAAAAGAAAGTGCAATTTTATCCAAGAAACTGGCTACTATTATTACGGATGTACCCGTCCAGTTCCATGAAGAAGATTTTTGTATTAGAGAACATGATCCGGCTGCATTGGCGGATATCTTTTCCCAATTAGAATTCCGTTCGCTGGGCCGCAGAATTCTGGGAGAAAATTTTAAAGTAGATGTACAGGTAGCTGTCCAGACGGATTTATTTGGTAACGTCGTAGAAACGAAAACAACGATCAGCAGCAGTTCCAGTGCCGGCTCCTCCGCAGTGCTTACAGAAGAACCGTCGCAGGAAATGCAGTCATTGGAAGCAAAAACAATCGGGAATACGCCGCACGTCTATGAGTTGGTCCAGGGAGAAGAAGCGATCAGAAAACTGGTGACAGAATTAAGTACGTATAAAGAGATCTGTTTTGATACAGAAACCACGGGTATTGACCCAAATAATGTGGAACTGGTGGGTATGAGCTTTTCGGTTGAAAAAGGTACTGCTTTTTATATACCTATCGGCAGTGATCAACTGATGGCTCAAAAACAAGTGGACTTATTTACACCCTTATTTAGCCGGGCGGATATTACCTGGGTTGGTCAGAACCTGAAGTATGATTTACTGGTGATGAAATGGTATGGTCAGGAACTTGTGGGACCCATATTTGACACCATGGTAGCGCATTACGTTATAGAACCGGAAGGCCGACGTAATATGGACTTATTGAGTGAAAAATACTTAGGATATACCCCGGTTTCCATTACCGAACTAATCGGTAAAAAAGGCAAAGGTCAGGGCAATATGCGCGATGTTCCTGTGGAAGATGCTGCAGAATATGCGGGTGAAGACGCTGACATCACCTTGCAATTGAAGGAGATATTTGCGCCGCTCATTATAGAAAAAGGTGTAGAAAAAGTCTATCAGGAATCTGATATACCGCTGGTCAAAGTACTTGCGAATATGGAATTTGAGGGAATTAAGGTGGATATAGATTTTTTGCAGAACTATTCAAAAGTTCTAGAGTCAGATGCGAAGATCTATGAAGAAAGTGTGTATGAAACGGCGGGGCTTCGATTTAATCTGGCTTCTCCAAAACAGCTCGGTGAAATTTTATTCGAAAAATTGCAACTGGATCCCAAAGCCAAGAAAACCAAGACCGGACAATACGCCACTGGCGAGGATGTTCTCTCCAAATTAGCTGTTCAACATAAGATCGCAGATGATATCCTGAGTTTTAGGGAATTGACCAAGCTTAGAAATACTTATGTAGATACCTTACCGCTACTAATTAACCCCAAAACGGGCAGGGTACATACTTCATATAACCAGACGGTGGTAGTTACCGGCCGGCTCAGCAGTAATAGCCCCAATTTACAGAATATACCGGTTAGAACAGAAAGAGGCAAGGAGATCAGAAAGGCCTTTATTGCCAGAGACCAGGATCATGTACTCGTCAGCGCGGACTACTCCCAGATTGAACTCAGGGTGGTTGCTGCCATCAGTGGCGACGTCAATATGTGTGAGGCATTTCGTAGTGGAGCCGATATCCATACTGCAACTGCGGCAAAAGTATTTGATGTGCCGGAAGCGGAAGTCACTAAGCAGCAACGCTATAGGGCTAAAAGCGTCAACTTTGGAATTATCTATGGTCAGGGAGCCTTTGGCCTTGCACAGAACCTGGGCATCAGCCGGACAGAAGCGAAGACCATTATTGATAATTATAAGACCGAGTTTTCAGGGATTGCACAGTATATGCAGGATACCATTGCCAAAGCGCAGCAGGAAGGTTATGTCGAAACTTTACTTGGCAGGAAAGCCTGGATCAGAGATATTAATTCTGCCAACTTTACGGTTCGCGGCTTTGCAGAACGATACGCCATCAACTCGCCGATACAGGGATCTGCAGCTGATATGATTAAATTAGCCATGATTCGGATTGACGCAGAAATGGCGCGTAGAAAATTGCGCTCAAAGATGATACTGCAGGTGCACGATGAATTGGTCTTTGATGTGCGCAAGGAGGAATTGGAGGAAATGAAAGTTCTTATACTGGACCTTATGCAAACAGCGCTTCCTCTGCCAAACGAAGTGCCGGTGATCGCTGAATTAGGTTCGGGTAATAGTTGGCTGGAAGCCCATTAATCATGATATCTTATGAAAACATGAAATGGATATCTTTCTTATACGAAATCTGGCAGTATCATGTATCAACCTATTAAAGCTGGCATCTCTGTTTAAAGAAATACGTTACAACTTACCATGGGTGTTGAATTTCTGGACGGGCCAATCTAATGTGCCCAGAGGACGGAGAAGGTGTGAATTTTAATTATGGCAAGATGAAACGCTTTCTCCGAAATTTTATCAGATATTTGTTTATGACAGATAATATAGTTGAAACAAGGAATTCGCGTCTTTTTGGCCTCGATCATTTAAGGGCACTGGCTATCATCATGGTCGTGTTTTATCACTACCGCATGTTTGCCCATCCTCAGTGGATAGATAAGACGATGGGATTTGGCTGGGCAGGTGTCGACTTGTTTTTTGTTTTGAGTGGATACCTGATTTCTACACCGTTGTTTGCAAGAATGTCTCAAGGAAAGCCCATTTCTGCTCCGGAATTCTTTATCAAAAGGGTACTTAGGATCATCCCACTTTACTTGGTGGTACTTTCTATTTATTTTCTGATCCCGGCATTTTGGGAAAGGCAGGCATTGCCGCCGCTTTGGAAATTCCTGACTTTTACGCAGAATTTTGGTTTTGATATTAAGAATTATGGGACCTTCTCACATGTTTGGTCATTATGCGTTGAAGAACATTTTTACTTATTCTTTCCTTTAACGCTGCTGGCCCTTTTGCATTATAGAATTTGGAGGAAAGGATGGGTTTTATTGCTTGCTTTATTTATTTTTGGATTTTTAATACGCTTTATTAGTTGGTACGCGTTAGTGGCCCCTCATAGTGGCCAGGATAATTTTGGTGTGATATGGTATAAGTATATATACTATCCTACCTATAATCGGCTTGACGGATTATTGGCTGGTGTTGCTATTGCTGCACTATTTACATTCAAGCCCAGGATTAAGGCCCAAATTGTTAAATATGGCAACCGAATATTACTATTAGGTATATTGGTTCTTACGGGTGCGTGGTTTTTGTGTAAGGACCAGCATCGTTTTTATGCCACGATTTTTGGCTTCCCTGTTGTCTCGATCGGCTATGGTGTCCTGGTGATAGCGGCGTTAAGCCCAACCTGTGTTTTATTTCGTTATAAAAGCCGGACCACTGCTTTGATAGCGCAATTATCTTACGCATTATATTTATCACACAAAGGGGTTATTCACCTGGTTCATCCTCAATTTGAAAAACTGGGGATAGATCCAAAAGGCAATCTGATGGTATTATTATGTTTTGCCACGGCCTTATTGGGCGCCTATATATTAAACAAGGTTGTAGAAAGACCGTTT
>DATJDF010000528.1:0-1797 GCA_035497555.1 Arachidicoccus sp.
TGTGTAAACAAACAGCATATACCCGGTTCGACGAAGAGCCTGGGGATATAATATCAATCAATTTTCTATACCTTGTTTTCAGGAACCTGAATCAGCCCGCTTCTGCGTCAATCTGCGAACCAATCTGTGCCATCTGCGAGAAACAAACTGCCGCTCGTCATATGCCTTCACGGCCCCATAATAACCCGACCCGCCTGTATTTGAGACCAAACTGCTTTTCTTGGTTTTTGCTCCGTAGGAGCTACCTGTTTGTAGAAAAATAATTTATAATCAACCCAAAGGCTCCGTTAGGAGCCTTCTGATAAACTGGGCGGGTATGTTATTATGTCGGATCCACATCAGGTATAATCTGGAGTGCCGAGAATCCTTTTTGTGCTAAAATGGTATGTATTGCGGCGGCAATGCCCTGTTTGGCCCGGGATAATAAAGATGCCTCTGGGGGTAATTTCAGCCAAATCTCAAATAAAAAAGAACTTTTTATTCTGGGTATTAACGCCGGCGCCGGCCCCTGGACCGTACAATTAGGGATTTTGTTGAGTTCCTGTGCAAGATTTATTGCCGCCTCTGTTGTCTTCTCTTTATCCCGGTGTCTGCAGGTTATTTTAATCAGCTTGGAGAAAGGTGGATAACCAAATTGTTTACGATATTCCAATTCACTTTGATAAAAACTGCGGATATCATGATCTTTTACCCATTGAATCACAGGCTGCTTTAAATTATAGGTTTGAATAATTACCTGCCCCTGGCCATCCACTCTGCCGGCTCGGCCACTTACCTGCTCCATGAGCTGAAATGCCCGCTCGTTCACACGGAAATCAGGATAGCTGAGTAAACTGTCTGCACTTAAGATGCCAACGAGACCTACATTTTCAAAGTCGAGACCCTTGGTCACCATCTGCGTTCCCACCAGGATATCCAGTCTTCCCTTTTCGAAATCATCAATCAGTTGCTGGTGTTTGTTTTTACCCCGCATACTGTCCAGGTCCATTCGGGCGATTCTTCTTTTTGGAAAAATACGCTGGAGCTCTTCTTCAATTTTTTCAGTGCCAAAACTTTTAGCGATAATTTTCGGACTGCCACAATTGGGGCAATGCTTTATAGGCGCGGTTTTTTGCCCGCAGTAATGGCAATGTAGTTTGTCGGAAGCTTTATGATAAGTCAGCGAAACATCACAGTTTTTACAATGCGGAACATGGCCGCAAACCGCACAAATCAAAAAAGGAGCGTACCCTCTCTTATTTTGAAAAAGAATAATCTGCCTGCCTTTTGATAAAGTTTCCTGAATGGCGTCGAGGAGCGAAAGAGTAAGCAGACCGGATAACGAAGCCTGGGTATTTTGCGCGGCAACAGAGGTTACTTGTGGCATGGCTACATTCCCGAAACGGTGTTTAAGCGTGGCATAACCATATTTTTTTTGGCTGGCGTTAAAGGCGCTTTCTAACGAAGGAGTAGCAGAACCCAATAAGATTTTTGCTTTATGAAGATGCGCCAGGTAAATGGCGGAATCGCGTGCCTGGAAGCGCGGAGCGGGTTCATATTGCTTGAAGGAGGCATCATGCTCTTCATCCACGATCACCAGGTCTAATTCACTGAAAGGAAGCCATACTGCAGAGCGTGCGCCGAGAATCAGTTTGTAGGCCCCGCTTTGTACCTTACGCCAGATTTCTACCCGTTCATTATTGCTGAATCGGGAATGATACACACCCAGTTCGTCACCGAAAAATTCGCGAAGACGGCTGACAATATGAGTAGTTAAAGCAATTTCCGGCAGCAAAAAAAGCACTTGTTTGCCTTTCA
>DATJDF010000529.1:0-4267 GCA_035497555.1 Arachidicoccus sp.
CCGTTTTTCTTCTATCACTGTATTGATGATAAAGAAATCCCATTTGATCATCTAGAAAATTACAGGCAAATGCTTCCACATGCTATATTTCGTGAAATAGCCGTCGGTGGACATCAACTTAATAACGATCTAAGTATAATAGCCAAGGATATTAAGGCTCTACGAAAATCAATGTCATTGTAAATAGATGAAGCGCATTCTGCACCCTATCCAAAAAAATATGCCGAATAATCTTTAAAAGTCATATTTTTGGTGTAGGATTAACAATTGTTATGTTTTGCGTATTACGTCGTGTCTACCAACTGTTCATAAGATTACAATTGAGCATTGTCGAGGATAGAGCCTTGAGAGTCTTATTATTTACGTGGGCTAGTGTTATTGCTATTGCTATTATCCTGACATCTTTCTCATGCAGTATATAATCTTATAAGTTTCAATACAAAACCATTGGTTCTATAGAACTTATGTATTTAGTAATTCAAAAGAATCCAGTGAATAAAAATTACCCAATAAACACTGATCAGCTATGTTTAAAATGAGAAACTTTGCCTGGGTGCTCGCGCTAACTGCAGGGCTGTCTATAATTAGCCATAAGCAGCTAAAGGCTCAAAAAAAGGCCCAAATCACGGTGGACCTTGCAAAGGAAAAGGCTCCCATGAAACCAATATGGGCCTGGTTTGGCTACGACGAACCGAATTACACCTATATGAAAGACGGGAAAAAACTGCTTACCGAACTTTCAGCGTTAAGTCCAGTACCAGTTTTTGTAAGAACGCACAGCTTACTGGTTACAGGCGATGGTATAGCCGCTTTAAAATGGGGATCGACCAACGCTTATACTGAGGACACCAATGGCAACCCCATCTATAACTGGACCATAATGGACAGCATTTTTGACACTTATGTTGAACGAGGCATGAAGCCCTTTGCACAAATAGGGTTTATGCCACAGGCACTTTCAACCCACCCTGAACCCTACAGGCATCACTGGAAACCCGGCGATCCATATGGTGATATAATGACAGGCTGGGCATATCCACCTAAAGATTATAACAAGTGGCGTGAGTTGATTTACCTATGGGTAAAGCATAGTGTTGAACGTTATGGCAAAAAAGAAGTCGAAAGCTGGTACTGGGAAGTTTGGAATGAACCTAATGGTTATTGGAAAGGCACCCAGGAGGAGTATTTTAAACTATATGATTACGCTGCCGATGGTTTAAAGCGTGCACTGCCAACCGCGAGAATCGGGGGGCTCGATATTGCGGGCACAAAAAGTAAAAAATCACAAGAGTTTTTAAATAATTTCATTAAACATTGCATAAGTGGTACCAATTATGCTACTGGCAAAATCGGCTCACCACTTGATTTGGTCAGCTTCCATGCCAAAGGCGATCCAAAGTTAATTAATGGGATGGTACGCATGAATACCGCGCCACAGTTACGGGATATTGCCACCGGATTTCGTATTGTAGCCTCCTATCCAGAAACTAAAAATCTGCCCATTATTATCGGTGAATCTGACCCCGAAGGCTGCGCGGCCTGTGGCATGGCTACAACCCCGTCAAATGCCTATCGCAATGGCACCATGTATTCCAGTTATACTGCAGCAACCTTTGCGCGTGTTTATGAGTTGGCAGATCAATATGGTATAAATTTAAGGGGTGCTGTTTCCTGGGCCTTTGAGTTTGAGAACCAACCCTGGTTTTATGGTTTTAGAGATTTAGCCACAAATGGTGTAGACAAACCTGTACTGAATGTTTTTCGGATGTTTGGCAAAATGGAGGGCGTCCGTGTCCAGGCAAACAGCAACCGTCGGTATCTGCTAAAAGCTATACTAGATTCCAGCGTCAGGGGACCACAAACTGATATCGGCGCCTTGGCAACCAAAGATAAAAAATCAGCAGCGGTTATGATCTGGAATTACCATGACGATGACAAACAGGGGGCACCTGAACCAGTAGTAATAAATATCAATAACATACCTGCAAAAAAGGTAATGCTCACCCATTACCGGATAGACAACGAGCATAGTAACTCATATGCAGTATGGAAGAAAATCGGATCACCACAAAACCCGACTGCTGCACAAATAGCCACTTTACAGAAAGCCGGTCAATTGCAAACAATGAGTAAGCCGCAGTCATTAGAGGTTAGTTCAAATCATTTACTGGTCAATATCAGCATCCCGCGTCAAGGTGTTTCACTTCTCAGATTGGATTGGTAGCAGCCAACTCCAATACAGTAAAATAAGAATTGGCTACCTGAATTAGAGAGGAGGATGCTTTGGCCTGAAACTGCAGCATTCTATCTATTTCTATTCCTGTAATACTCTACCACTTTACATTTCTCATTAACAGTTAGTTTTGGTTGCGGCCTCTATTTTTATAGGGGCCAATTTTATTGCATACCTCTTCCTACTGCATATCTGAAAAATGACAAACATCAAACAGGGATCTTTTTGTAAATTGGATTACTACTCCAAAATATTACGGTTAATTTTAACACCATCCAGCAGATATCGATAAAACGATCTTTGTTACCACTTTATTTATCATGTCTTTATCTGCCAAAGACCAAATATCTGATCCATCAATACCCATTTCTCGTTGCTAGACGCCCAGGGAAGCGGCTTCTGGAATTTCCACATTAGACGCTCCCATTCCTGCACTTTAGGATTAGCCGCATCCAAGGCGACTTTTTCTTCATAACAAAAACTGTCCTCAGTTTCTATGATCATAAATAACCTGTTTCCAGTCCGATAAATCTGCATGTCGATTACGCCGGCTCCAATAATGCTCTTTCTAATCTCCGGCCAACCATTGCCTGCTTTATGCCAAAATTCATATTCCGCGATCAAATCCGGATCATTTATTAGATCCAGCGCATAACATTGTCTCTTCATCTCTTTAATTATTGGTACAGATAAGTTTCTGCATACCTGGCATTGATCAATTGTTTTGACACTAATAAACGCCAAAACGTATCAGGAATAATGTTTTTAGTGATATCTGCATTAGATTTAACCCTGTTTGGATTTGTAGTGCTTAGAGCAATACCTTTTACCCCTGGGGCACATCTGGCAAAAATGGCACAGGCAACCTCAGGCTTGATATTAAATCCACTACAAACACCATAAAATTCTTCACGCCAGTGATAGAGCTCTGGATTCGATTCAATTGATACGGGTTGATAGTTGTAATAATCCTGTCCGGTCAGAAATCCACCATTGAATACCGCAGAATTAATTATCTTAACATCTTTATTACGGAGCTGCTCCATAAAATCAAGAAGTTCGCCAGGATGACTATGCACTGTCATGCTATTGGCGATCATTACCCAGTCTAAATCCACATACTGGATAATTTCTTGTGTAACCTTCCAGTTTTTAGCACCGATGCCTACCGCTGCTACCCGACCTTGTTGCTTCAGTTCAGTCAGCGCTTCGTATGCAGCAAGAATATCCTGGAAGCGTTTATGATAATCCGCCTCTCCTTTTGCTGAAGCAAGGTATTCATCTGGATCGTGTACAGATACCCACTGCGCTTTATACCCGTTCAGGAGCTCATTGCCTTGCTCGTAGCAGGCAATGATACCCTCTGCGCTGATTTGCTGAACTGCATCATATTTTAGGTCTCTCCAAACGCCGGGTTCAAAGGTTGGTTCGGCTGTCTTGAGCTCAGTTCGCATCCAACCCAGCTTATTGCTGATAATAACATCCTTTGGATCCACTCCTGCTTGCCGCAATCCATTACCCAGAGATTCAAGAGCCAGTCCCGCACCGTATTTTCCAGCCGAATCAAAGATCACTGGGCGTGGACCATATTTTACGCACTCCAAGACTATTTTTACTTTAAGTGCTTCGGGTAAGGCAACATACAAGTTTCCTAGTCCACTTGTTCCAAATATTACTTCAGGAATTTCTAATTTATTCATTTCGTTAAGTCGTATTATACTATAGCATTCTACTCGGTATCTATATTAAACCCTTTTTGACCCATGAACATCGTCCTCATTGGGCTAATTATGCGCTGGTGGGTTCGGCTTTTGCTTTATGAGCGTATACCAAATAAAAATTGCACGAATATAATAAATGTAAGTGAGACACTAGTCATAAAATATTCTTTATAACCTGTTTGAGTCGCTCAATATCCGGGGTTTTGTGTAAGATTAGGATTTATATCTCTTTCTGATTGGGGCACAGGCCACAATTCATTTTTACCTGCCACAAAATTTCGTTTCTGATAGATATAGAACCCATGGTCATCGA
>DATJDF010000530.1:0-11493 GCA_035497555.1 Arachidicoccus sp.
CTGAAGACTGCCCAATCCGCATTAATTCTATCTCTGGCGCAAAGCATCTTGTCAGTTATTAGACCCAGGCCCATTCATCACCCCATTTTTGATTAACATTCTTTACGTTTTTGCCTACCCTAAGGTTAGCCTGTTATGTGCGGGGTAAGCCTTTATTTAACAATTGGTTGTCGCATTTAAAAACAAAATGGTTGCCATCTAGAACAGAATGTTAAATTAAAGGTTTTAATCCTTATATTTGTTTTCCAATCATTTTTTAATTTAAACCGTATCGTTTATGAACAATTTGTTTTATGTGGTACCTGTTTTAGGCCTTGTGGGCCTCATTTTTACGATTATCAAGAGCAGATGGGTAACAAGACAGGATCCGGGACTGGATCGCATGAAAGAAATTTCAAAATATATAGCAGATGGTGCGATGGCTTTTCTGAAGTCAGAATATAAGGTCATGTTTTATTTTGTTGTTATTGCAGGAATACTTTTAGGAATAATGGGTTATAGCAATGCAGATTCTCATTGGAGCATTGCGATTTCTTTTGTTGCCGGTGCTTTTTTAAGTGCACTGGCAGGTTTTATAGGTATGCGCATCGCCACCAAGGCGAATGTCAGAACAGCCAATGCCGCCAGAACCAGCCTGAAAAAGGCGCTGGAAGTTGCCTTTACCGGGGGCTCTGTCATGGGCATGGGCGTAACCGGGCTGGCTGTAATGGGTTTGGGTGGCCTCTTTATTATATTACTGATGACCTTTGCGCCAGGCTCTTTAAGTGATACCAGAGAAGTAGCAAGAGCCATCGAAGTGCTGACCGGGTTCAGTCTGGGCGCAGAAAGCATTGCCTTATTTGCCCGCGTTGGTGGCGGTATTTATACCAAAGCGGCTGACGTAGGTGCGGATCTTGTGGGCAAGGTTGAGGCTGGCATACCAGAAGATGATCCTCGTAATCCGGCAACTATTGCCGATAATGTAGGTGATAATGTCGGTGATGTGGCAGGTATGGGGGCCGATCTTTTTGGTAGCTATGTTGCGACGATTCTCGCCACCATGGTGTTGGGCCACGAAGTACTTGGGACAAATGGCCAGGCGCTGACAGACGGTTATAGCGGCTTCTCCCCTATACTGCTCCCCATGTTGATAGCCGGTGCGGGTATTCTATTATCCATCATCGGAACTTTCTTTGTTAAGGTCAGTGATAATGTTGGTCTCAGTACTTCCAAAGTGCAGGCCGCATTAAACAAAGGGAATTGGGGCGCCATCATACTTACAGCTATTGCCACTTATTTTATTATCAACTGGCTGCTGCCGGCAGATACGACGATGGTGCTACGCGGCACCACCTTCACCCGTAATGGTGTATATGGCGCGGTACTGGTTGGTTTGGGTGTTGGTACCCTGATGAGTGTTATTACGGAATACTTTACCGCCATGGGCAAAAGACCGGTACGTAGTATTATCCGACAGTCCGGTACCGGGCATGCCACCAATATTATTGGCGGGCTGGCGGTAGGTATGGAAAGTACCATGTTGCCGATTATCGTTCTGGCCAGTGGTATCTACGGGTCTTATCTCTGTGCCGGACTTTATGGAGTTGCTATTGCATCGGCAGGTATGATGGCCACAACAGCGATGCAGCTGGCTATTGATGCTTTCGGACCGATTGCAGATAATGCCGGCGGGATCGCGGAAATGAGTGAATTACCCGGTGAAGTGCGTGAAAAAACAGATATATTGGATGCAGTAGGAAATACAACGGCAGCAACCGGTAAAGGTTTTGCCATTGCTTCTGCCGCTTTAACTTCTTTAGCCTTATTTGCTGCCTTTGTCGGTATCGCCAAGATAGATGGTATCGACATCTACCGTGCTGATGTGCTTGCAGGATTATTTATTGGAGCCATGATACCCTTTATTTTCTCCTCGCTTGCAATTAAGGCGGTAGGACAGGCAGCGATGGCTATGGTAGAAGAAGTGCGCAGACAATTCCGTACCATTCCCGGTATAATGGAAGGTACAGCTACACCGGAGTATGATAAATGTGTGGCCATATCCACGAATGCTTCGCTCAGAAAGATGCTGATGCCAGGTGCAATCGCGTTAATAAGCCCGCTTATAATGGGATTTGTATTTGGACCAGAGGTCCTGGGTGGCTTTCTGGCTGGTGCGACTGTGTCCGGTGTACTGATGGGGATGTTCCAGAACAATGCCGGTGGTGCATGGGATAATGCTAAAAAATCATTTGAAAAGGGTGTTGAAATCAACGGCGAAATGCATTTTAAGAAGTCAGATCCGCATAAAGCGTCAGTTACAGGCGATACCGTTGGCGATCCATTTAAAGATACATCGGGCCCGTCTATGAATATCCTTATTAAGTTGATGAGTATTGTTTCTTTGGTTATTGCGCCAACGATCGCTAAAATGCATTCAGAAAGCATTCATAAGAACCTGCTGCAAAAACAGCAGGATATCCAAAATTTGCTGAAATTGGAACAGGAAAATAAAATAACGGCCCTGCCGCCTAATACAATAGAGTGGCCGGTTGCACTCAAATTGATGCATTTGAAGGAAGTAACACCTGATAAAGTATCCTGATAAAAACTGGATCCAAACAAAAGAGCAGCGAAAATAACGCTGCTCTTTTTGTTTCGAATACCTTAAATTTGATGCTTATTAGGTGAAATTATGCGGAGAGTTTCCTGGTTATCCAAAATAGCATTTGTCTTTAATATTATTTATTTTATAGACCTGCTGCTCAGGTTCAAAGTCATTGCAAATACGCTGCAAGCTGGTCCTATTGGACTGCTGGGTGGCTGGTTGCTAGCACCGGTCTTTAACCTGGCACTTATGATGGCCTTGATCCTGATAAAGAAAAAGGGGCGGCCATTGCCGGTGGGCAAATTTGTCTGGGTATTTTGTCTCTGCTGTTTACTGTTCCAAACCGTTTTATTTTTATTTTATGATTAATCGATTCCTGAAGGACAGACCCTCTAAATTATTTATCGGATTCGCTGCTTTTTTTGTCGCCAATGCGCTGATAGCAGAATGTATCGGTGGCAAGATATTCTCTTTGGAAAAGCTGTTTGGTTTTGCACCTGCGAATCTAACTTTATTTGGGGAGAGTGGACTTTCCTTTACCCTTACCTGTGGTGTACTACTTTGGCCTTTTGAATTTGTAATAACAGATATTGTCAATGAGTTTTTCGGTCCTAAAGCGGTCCGGCGCATTAGTTATACAACAATTGTACTCATTGCCTATGCCTTTTTGATGTTTTATTTGGCTATACATATCCCCGCGGCTGATTTCTGGATCAGTACCGGTGAACATATTGGTATCCCTAATATGCAGGATGCATTCTATGGCATCTTTGGCCAGGGCATGTGGATCATCATTGGCAGTCTGGTGGCTTTTTTGTTTTCGCAGTTAGTCGACGTTTATGTGTTTCAGAAAATTAAAAAACGTACGGGAGACAAGATGATCTGGCTCAGGGCCACAGGCTCTACCCTCGTCTCACAATTGGTTGATAGTTATATTGTTCTGATTATAGCCTTTAAAATTGGCAATAATTGGGATTGGTCCCTGGTACTGGCCATCGGTGTTATGAACTACATTTACAAATTCGTCGTCGCCATTATCCTGACACCCGTCATTATATACGTGGAAAAGTGGATTGAAAATTATGTAGGTCATGAAACTGCGCGCAAGATGCGCCTGAGTGCCATGGGACAGGAACAGGGAGACGATGGTTTTGAAAATATTCCTACAGCCGGTTAAGTATCAACCCGCCTTACTTATTAAGGCAGCCAAAATTTGCAATTTTCAAGTTTAATTACCCATTAAGATGAAGGCATATTTTATAAGCGGCCTCGGTGCAGATGAAAAGATGTTCCGACGCATACAATTGCCTGCCGCCTTTGAAATGGTGCAATTACCCTGGATGTTGCCACTTCATCAGGAGACCTTTCCGGCTTATGCCAGGCGACTCGCCGCCGGAATAGATACCCGTGAACCGTTTATACTTGTGGGGCTGTCCTTGGGGGGAATGATGTCCATAGAGATCAATAAGTTTCTTCAACCCGCATTTACGATCCTTATTTCAAGTGTCACAAATAAAAAAGCATTGCCCGTTTGGTTTAGACTGGCTGGCATGACCCGGATATATAAAATTGTTCCCGATTATTTTTATCACCACCGGAATATCTTTAGCGCCTGGCTATTAGGTGCGCAGTCACCTGAGGACAAAAAATTGCTTAGTGATGTGATGAGAAGCGCTGCACCGGATTTCGTCAAATGGGCGATTCCCAGGATTCTTTCCTGGGATAATATATTTATCCCGGACCGGATAAAACACCTTCACGGCACAAAGGATGTCATCTTGCCCTACCATCCGGATGCAAATACCCTGCCCATTCATGACGGCACCCATTTTATGGTGTTTAACCGTGCAGACAAGATCAATCAGCACCTTGAAAAGCTGCTCAGGGAAGCTGGTCTACTAGATACAGATACCACTTCTGTAGTTGAATAAACGGCGCAAATCAAAATTCCGCCTGCTTTTAAAACGCCGCTCCCTTTTTTTCAGTTAATACAATAACCTGTCTCTGCTATTCAGTTGTATTGCGGCTGCATTAAAGTGGTGTGCAGTTTTTGGGTTTGCCTATTCAGTCTACTGAACTCGGAAATAGCCGCATTCTGTCCGAATGATTCGATTCTTCTTTGAATTTGAAGATGGATTTATCCTCTGAAACCCCCGTACCGCCTGCAATCCACCATTGTCCGTTTTTGTCCGCCTTTATTTTTGGCATTCACTGGCAGCCCGGTGTAGCTTTAGGCCGTGAATAGAAAAAACTATGTTTACCTGCTCCTTGTATTAATTACCCTGATCATCATGTTTTTGGTCTGGTGGCATTTTGAAAGCCAGCTTGAACACATGGTTGAATAATAAGATATCAGGTTTTCAATAGTTAATAGGCAGCTGTTCTGGTTTTAAAAACTGCAATTGAATATAAAGCTAAAAATAGAAAATAATGAGAAAACTGTTACTCTCGGTGCTGTTTACGGCAGGTCTAGGTTTACTCCAGGCACAGTCATCTGTAATAAGGTATGTGAAGGCGGGCGGCTCGGGTACTGGACAGTCCTGGTTGAGTCCTTCCGGTGATTTGCAGGAAATGATTAATTTGTCCAGTCCGAAGGACCAGATATGGGTGGCTGCCGGCACTTATAAACCAATTCGTATTGCAGAAAGTTTAGGCGAAATAAGCTTTAACAATCGGAGAAATTCGTTTGTGCTAAAAAAGGACGTAAAGATATACGGTGGTTTTGCGGGTGGAGAATTAACACTGGCTGAAAGAAACCTAAAGTTAACTGCCAACGCCAGTATACTCAGCGGCGATCTGGGTACCCCGGGTGTCAATAGTGATAATAGCTATCATGTAGTAATCAGCGCTGATGAAGTGGGGACTGCCGAACTCAACGGCTTTAAGATATGTGACGGCAGCGCGACACCTATAGGTGGCGGTGCTGTTTCTATTAATGGTAAAACCATTTATAAAGTACATGGCGGCGGTATCTATAATATAGGATCTTCCCCTATTTTGACCGATCTCATCATATGTGGCAATGAGGCGATGAATGCAGGTGGTGGCATATATAACAGGCCTAATGCCACTCCTGTCGTGACCAATGTGGTCGTCAGCGGAAATAAGGCGCCACAGGGTGCAGGGATAAGTATTGAAGACGGCACAACTGCGATGGTTTTGACCAATGTAACCGTTGGTGGGAATTTGGGCGTGGGAATCAGCAATATATCTTCTATTATCCAGCTCAGAAACAGTGTTGTTTACGGGAACAGTAATGGCATCACAAATGCCGGCACAGGCAGCACAGTGATCACAAATAGTCTGGTACAGGATCAAGCTGCATCAGGTAGTAATATTGCCGGCAGTACCGATCCGGGATTTGTGTTGCTACCGACTGTTCCGGGTTTGACAACAGATGGGGATTATCATCTTAAAGCAAGTAGTCCGGTGATAAATTTCGGGGGTAATACTTATTTTGATGTCGGCCAGACACCGGATTTACATGCGGTTACAACGGATTTGGAGGGGAATGATCGCATACAAAAAGGTGTGACTGATATAGGTGCTTATGAAAGTCCATATGATATAGCGATGCGTCCGGATGCGGAGGGCATCCTCTACGTTACTCAAACAGGAGGCGGCGATCATAGCGGTCATGACTGGGCAAACGCCTCAAGCAACCTACAGGCTGCCATTGATGCCGATGGTGTCAGGCAGGTCTGGGTTGCAGGCGGATTTTATATTCCTTTGTCAAGAGCAGGTGGGAGCTCGTCGGATCGTAACAGAGCATTTGTGTTAAAAAAAGATGTAAGCGTATTTGGCAGTTTTCAGCAGGGTGTGACTGATCTTTCGAACAGAAATGCAGCAATGATGGCAGCAAATGTCAGCGTTTTAAGCGGTGAACTAGGTGATCCGGGCCCAGACGATAATGCGAGTCATGTCGTCATAATAGCAGGTGATATCGGTACTGGTGAATTGAATGGATTTCAAATTACGGGTGGGAATGCAGATGGGATGTCAGACGAGATCATTGTAAACGGAGAGACGATTAGCAATTATTTAGGTGGTGGCATTTATAATCTGTTCTCCTCCCCGACTTTAACCAATTTAACGGTTAGCGGTAATGCGGCACAGATAGGCGGTGGTATTCTGATTCAATCTCATCGTAGTGATGTTGTTTATTCACAACCGCTAATTAGTAACGTTATTATCAGTGGGAATACCGCCTCACAGTATGGCGGCGGGATGGCCAATATGAACCTCGAACTTACCAGTTTGACGAATGCTGTCATTAGTGGGAATACTGCGTTATTAGGTGGCGGTGGTATATATAATTTAATTGCGACGGTGTATATGACCAATGTAACTATGAGCGGGAATAATTCACCCGAAGGCGGAGCCGTATATAACCAGCAATATGCAACTTCGATATTGCGTAATTGCATTGTATATGGGAACAGCAGTGGCGTCTCTGCGGATAATGGCCCCACGAATTATTACAACAGTTTAGTGCAGGAAATGGCTGATATTGGTCAAGGGAATATAGACGGTGTTGTTAACGCTCCTATTTTTGAAAATTCACCGGACTTCCGGACCGCTCCTTTTACGGGTGGCGATTATCAATTAAAAGAATCCAGTCCGGGCATTAACAGTGGCGATAATACTTTTTATGCTATAAACAAAATACCCGACCTCCATCTAATTACAACTGACCTGGCTGGCAACCCAAGAATTGAGTTGGGAAATGTAGACCTTGGGGCCTACGAGCGTATATATGGCCCGGCATTAATTCCCGACCTGAACAAAATTATTTATGTGACCGATTCCGGAAGAGGTGATTTTACAGGCAGCAGCTGGGCAAATTCAACGAAAGACTTGCAAGCGGCGATTAATACCGATGGTGTCGAGCAGGTTTGGGTAGCGGGCGGTACTTATCATCCGATCAGAAGAGCGGATCTTCTTGAAATCATCAAACCGGGGGATCGAAATAATGCCTTTGTATTGAAAAAGGATGTAAAAATCTATGGTAGTTTTGCGGGTATGGAAGACAATCTGAGCGAAAGGACCAAGGCTGTAATGACTGACCACGTCAGTATCCTAAGTGGAGAAATTGGCGATAGTACTTCTACAGACGATAACGCTTATCATATAATTATCAGCGCAGGTAACGTAGGTACTGCTTCCTTAGACGGTTTTATCATTAGGGACAGCTACGTAGCAGGAGCCGAAGCAACGATCACTGTTAATACACTTGACATATTCCAGGGCGCGGGTGGCGGTATCCATAATTTCCAATCTTCACCTACCTTAAATAATTTAACGATCACGGGTAATAATTCCACCTGGGGCGCGGGTATTTATAATGCAGATCATGCTGCACCGATTATAAGTAATTCAGTTATAAGTAACAACACAAGTTTTGATAATAATAGTCATGGACGTGGCGGTGGAATGTACAATACGAATTATTCCTCCCCTGTCATGAGCCACTTACTCATTACCGGAAACTTTGCCGGATTGCGCGGCGGCGGGATATATAATGAAGGGTTTTCTTCTCCCCTGATTACAGACGTAATCATCAGTAATAATAAAACTATCGGAGATGATGGTGGTGGCGGAGGTGGTATATACAATACAGATGCCTCTTCCCCTATCATTACCCATTCGTCCATTATAGGTAATCAGACAGCAACTTCAGGCGGCGGCATGTATAATACCGGAGAGCTTACCAACCCAATTATTACGAATGTAATTATTTCCGGGAATTTGGCAGAAGGCAGTGGAGGTGGTATGTTGAACGCGCAGGCCTCACCTACCCTTACAAATGTAACCATCAGTGGCAATATAGTCAGTTCTGTTAGTAGCATTGGAGGCGCAATGATTCATTACTCGCTACACCCTCTTAATATAAGAAACAGCATTATTTATGGTAATATTAGTAAGGGAACCTATGCAGGCATTTATGATAATTATGGCAGCGCAGTTATAAAATATAGCCTGGTACAAGAAATGCCTGTTGATTTGCTAAACCATAATCTGGATGGACTTACTGATCCGTCCTTTGTTGCCGAGCACTTATCTCCTGTCGAAGCGTTCACGGATGGTGATTACCGCTTAGATAACAATAGTTTAGCGATCAACAAAGGCAACAATGCATATTTTGATGATATTTCCTTCCCCAGATTAGATACAGTTACAATTGACCTGGCGGGTAATCCCCGTTTTGACGGAGCTGCTGTTGACCTGGGTGCATATGAATTCCAGGGTGCTGCTTTACCTGTTTCCCTATTAAACTATAGGGCTGATGCTGAGGGCGGGCGAATTCGGATAGAGTGGTCGACGGTTTCCGAGATGAGTAACAAAGAATTTATCGTTTCCCGTTCTATTGATGGGAAAACATTTATGACTTTAGCTAAAGTCGCTGGTGCAGGTAATTCGTCCGTGCAAAAGGATTATACCTATTATGATAAGCATCCAATTTACGGCAAGAACTATTACCGGCTTATGCAGGTAGGTCTTGATGGCCGGGTGACAGAACATGGTATCAGAGCCATTGATTTCTCAGCCTCCGGCGGCACCTTAAAACTCTACCCTAATCCCGCAAAGGATTACCTGTTTGTTGAAGCTTTGAATGCGGGTAATATCCGGATTTTTAATGTGGGCGGCAGTCTGATAAAAACCGACATTGTGAAAAAAGGACTCAATAAGTTAAATGTCAGTCGCCTGAGTCCAGGTATTTACTTCTGCACCGTGGATGGGATTCACCTTAAATTTATCAAAAATTAGTTGTAAGAAAAAGGGATAAAGTAAAATAAATAATACATTACTTAGAACGGATAACCGATGGCAATATTAAAGATCAGGTTATCCCGTCTCCAGGCATTATTGCCAAAATCAATCTGATCAAAAACCCAGCGCTGTCCCTTAGGAAGCCAGGGTTTGCGGATGGGCATGCCTAAATCCAGGCGTAGGACAAGTACCGTCAGGTCAAAACGGAGCCCCGCTCCTACGTCTGCAGCCAGCTGGTTGAGGAACTGGTGATTAAAGACTGCCCCGGGCTGGCCTTCATTACCACGGAAAAGCCAAATATTACCGGCATCTATAAATAGGGCACCTTCTACAATACTGAAAAGGTGCGGTCGGTATTCAATATTTGCTTCCAACTTTATATCTCCCGATTCATCCGGGAAAAAATCACTGTTGGCATAGGCGTCAGCAACATTGTAGGTGCCCGGTCCAAGAGAGCGCGCCCTGAAACCCCTTAAACTGTTGGAGCCGCCGATGAAAAACTGTTTACTGTAAGGTAGAATCGTGGAATTACCGTAAGGGATCCCGACACCGGCGAATAATCTACCGGCAACTGTACTTTTACGGGATACTTTATGGTAGTACCTGAACTCATTTTCCACTTTTATGTATTGGTCAAATGGTTGTCCGAAAAGTTTTTTAATATTGTCCGCCTTGGCATCTGCACCCGTAATAATTCCATAGAGATTGGCGGACAGATCTACTTTGCCGTTATAAAAATACGTGTTGCGTTTATAGGTTTGAGCGGTATTGGTCACCGTATAGCTATAGCTGGGCCCAAAGGTAAATTGTTTGTCAATAACATGGGCGAGGGTTGGATTCTGGCTGTGTGCAACGCTGTCAGCATAAAGGGGAGATACATTCGCCGGGTTGACATAGGTGATATTGATCAGGTTAAGTTCATGTGATCTGCGTGCATTTTCCCGCCATTCATAGCCAAAAGATCCGCTGAAGGAGTTCAGTGTATATAGCTTGATTCTCTGATTCAAAGAATATCCCAACATAAGATTCGTATGCGGTATATAGGCATTATCCGATTTAAAGTCAAATGGACTGATAAAACGTGGCCATGTCAGTGCGGTTTTGATCCCCGCCTGGTAGACATTGTAACCGTTGCTTTGACCACCCATTTGCAAATCTGTACTTCCAAACAGTGACACGGTAAGTGCCTCTGCGCCTTTGAATGCATTTCTGTTTTTCCAGTTCAGGTTCACTTGTGAGCCCATATAATTGGCCGAGGTGGTTCTGCCCTGAACTTCAAGCTGGAGTGATTTGGTTTTATAGGGGGTTAAATAATAATAGACGTCCAGTTTCGAGGAGTCGTCATCATGGTCTACAAATTTGTTTTTGACAAATTTGTAAGGCCCCAGATTGATAAACCGGTTAATACTGTTATTGTGTTTCCTGCGGCTGTAAATATCACCAGGGTGCAATTGGACGGTGTTCTTGAAGGCGAAAGGTTTAATGGTGTTACGTGGATCTACAACATGATACCATCCGTAATCTACCATACTACCCGCATGTTTTCCCGTATCGCGCAGACTGTAATTTGGGTAAACAAAAATACTGTCGATCGTGTAGATCCTTCTGGCTTTATCCGCTGTTTCCGGTTTAACAGTAACCTGCATGTCAACCTGATGACTTCCGTTTCCGACAGTACTGTCTATTTTGACCAGGATATTTTCGGGAGCAAAATAATAAAAGCCTTTGTTTTTGAGTCTTGAATCAATTCGGAGCCGCTCATTTTTAATCAGGTCCAGGTTGTACTTATTGCCGGTTTTCAGAAGAGATCGCCTGGATTGTTGTTTTATGGCGCTGGTGAGGGAATCTTTTGCTCTGGGGAAACTGACGGTCTTTATCCGGTAGGCCGGTCCGGCCTCAACTAGATATGCGGCCTTGCCTTTTTTATCTGTGGTAATGGTGTCTCCTGTTACCTGAGCCTGAAAATAACTTTCATTTTCAAGGCGGTTTTTGAGGATCTCGCTATTTTTATTGAGGTCCACTGAGCTTAATAAAACGGGCGGCTCCCCGAATTTTGTATTGAGCCAATGTTTGATGCCCTTAGTTTTTGTCGTTCTGGTTTTGTTATAGATATATAATTTAACGCGCAGTCCCAGTAA
>DATJDF010000531.1:0-8110 GCA_035497555.1 Arachidicoccus sp.
TATAATTACTGCCGGCCAGACAGATGACAAACAGTCCCATCAGCCACCAGAAGGTTCTGTAAGACTTTATCTTCAGCCATTCTATGGATAAATTCTTCCACATATTATTATAGGATTATGGAATGCTTTTCTGTCATTAACAGAACGAACATCATTTTTGAATTAATGCGTGATTTCTAAAAATTTAGCTTCCAGTGATTTTTTATGCAGCGCCAGATGATTGAGAACAATCCCGTTCTCAAAACAGAAATTATTCAAATCCGCCAGGCTATGGCGGGTAAGGTCTGCATTCATCAAAATTCTATCCCCCTGTCTGGCTTGGGATATATACCCCCCGAACCCTTTCAAAAGCACTTCCAGAGCAGCGAGATCCGCGGCACCCAGGGCAATCTGGTCTTCACTGGCCAGTACTTCACCAACTCCACCGGTTGCCAGTAGATCGCCATTTTTGATAATGGCCACATGTGTACAAACTTTCTCTACTTCATCCAATAGGTGGCTGGCCATAATGATGGTCTTGCCTTCTGCAGCCAGCTGTTGAATGAGGTGCCGTATTTCCGCTATACCATTTGGATCAAGCCCGTTGGTGGGCTCATCCAGTATCAACATCTCCGGTTCTCCTAAGAGTGCAGCCCCGATGGCCAGTCGCTGTTTCATACCCAAAGAGAAAGTGCTGAATTTGCTGTTTTGCCGGTCAAACAAATCGACCCTTTTTAATACCTCATCGATCTCAGGCACCGGTATTTGCTTAATCGCAGCGGTAATCTCCAGGTTTTTTCTGGCGGAGAGATAAGGATAAAAATTCGGGGTTTCCAGTAAGGTGCCGATGCGTCTTCTGGTCGCAGCGTCCGGTGGGGCCTCAAACAGGGCAAACTGACCGCTGTCCTGGCGCAAAACATCGGTAATTATGCCCAGCAGGGTCGTTTTCCCACTACCATTGGGCCCTAATATACCAAAAATGCTTCCTTTGGGTACTTCAAACGAAACATCTTTGAGCGCCCTGATGGCGCCATATCTTTTTGATAAATGCTGAATAGACAGCACACTTGTTGACATCGGCAAATAGTTTTCTTCCCTAAAGATCCTTAATTTATTCAGTAAATAATATTTTTTTGATAAACGGCAAAATGGACTGCAAAGGCTCTGTGCCAAATTTAAAAGCTGGATCCCGTTATTGTATCAGCTATAACAGCAGGATCCAGCTTAATCCATTTTAAAGGTATGGCCGAATTTAACTATCCGAAATTTCCAAATTATCTATTAGCATTTGTGACACCTGCTATTCAAAGAAGGGGTCCTCTCAGTGCATGGAAGCGCTTACCTCTTCCTCTAAATAAATTTTAGTCATTTGATGAAAATGATTCTGTAACTGATGGACAAAATGAACATTGGGATTCTTACGAATATCTTCACGGTACCAGATCTCTACCTCCGAAAAATCATTTTCAGCAGGAATGACCATCCGGAATGCATCCTTTTTATATTTGATGGCTCCATCCACCAATAATTCTCTTTCAAAACCGAAGCGGCCCATCTCTGCATCTGTCAATGGGATCGGAAAAATGTGATCCGCATCATACCAAAAATCCTGTTTCCCGTTCTCTGTAATAACACGTGCTTTTTTTTCATCTAGTACGACTTCTGCAACGGTGCCTCTTCTTTCCACTTCTTCAAACACAGCTACTACGAAATTGTTCTGTCTTAGTTCCTGAATTTTAATCATGGCATTTGAATTTAATGTAATTTAAATTTACGACATTTTTAGCAGGATCACCAAATTCAAATCTAAAAATCAGCCAAAATCCAGCCAGCAATCCGAAATTTAAGGAAAACGAAACAGGACAATAGCCCCCACCAATATTACTCAAAAGTAAGTTCTTCCAGTGCAGATTGTAATTCATTATAGGTATGTCGCTCACCCGCCTTTTTGGCGTATTCCATACCCTGTTCATACCACTTAACAGCCGCCTGCGTATCTCCGGTTTTCTCCAGCAACTTCGCTAATTGATAATAAGATCCAGTATAAGACGGATCATCCGCCAGTAAGTTCTCTAACAGCACCCGTGCCTGCCGATCCCGACCCAGTTTCATATATTCCAATGCCAGCGCATGGCGCAGAAAATTATCTTTCGGGCTCTGCTCTAAAAATGCCAATAATTTTTCGATTCTATCCATAAAACAAAATTATGGCATTCCCGCCTGAATATTTACTTCAGGATTGACGCATTAAAATTTATGCCTCGGCCGTCATTTGCAGTAGGCAATCGTCCCATGCAGTAATATTTCCTTATTTTTTGCAAGAGGGGGAACTATTTGATATTTAAATTTCTTCTTAAATTACTTATTTGGAAATGTCAAAAATATTAATTACTTTTGTGAAAAGTATATATACTTTTCATATAAGAAATTATAGTTTCAACATCATACTTCTTTCCAGCTAATATAACTTAAGTTTATTGGTTACCGAGGTAGCTATACTTGGAAATATAGAATTTAGTTAGTATCTTTGCTAAAAGTATATATACTTTTAGCATTATATAAATATTAGTTCTTTATCTTCTTTCTTCCCGTCAAATTCTATAGCACCTACATCATCTCCTATTTGGAATTGTCAAAAATTATTATTAACTTTATGTAAAGTATATATACTTTACATAATTAGAATATTGAAAATCTTTTCAATTATGGCGAATAAATCAAGATTTATAGTCGCAGAAAGCAGCATAAAAAACTTTTTTAAAAATGGTAATAGAAGGGTTTATGCCAGAGAGCAGTTAGGCGACGTGTTGGATCAAAACAGAGCTTTATGGAATTTGCCATTTTCAATGAATACCGAACGGTTTATTGAAAGATTATTGAAGAGTGAAATATTGTCTAAAAATGAAATAGTTTTTATTGCGGATTTATCAAAGAAAGAAAGGTATTTAACCCCGGATGCATCAGTTTTTCAAGTAGCGGTATCATTAGTCAATAAATCATACTTATCCCATTTTACTGCCGTTTATCTTCATGGATTGACAAATCAAATTCCAAAGACCATTTATATTTCCTTTGAGCAAAGTAAAAAGATTAATGTCGACAGGGAATTGACACAAAAGGCCATTGATTCTGCCTTTTCCAAACCACAAAGAAAGTCTGGAAAAACTACAATATATGAGGGGTATACCTTTTTACTGCATAATGGAATGTACTCCAATCGTACCGGCGTTTTTCCATTAAATGATTTGCCCATAACCAATATTGAAAGGACATTAATAGATATTGCGGTAAGACCAGGTTATGCAGGAGGTGTTGATTTGGTCCTGGACATCTATAAGAAAGCAGCTAATAAAATATCGATGAATAAATTAATTGCTATTTTAGACAAGTTGAACTTTATTTATCCATATCATCAAGCCATTGGGTTTTATCTTG
This sequence comes from Arachidicoccus sp., assembly GCA_035497555.1. Taxonomy (GTDB): domain Bacteria; phylum Bacteroidota; class Bacteroidia; order Chitinophagales; family Chitinophagaceae; genus Arachidicoccus. The sequence continues at coordinate 3,415 of DATJDF010000531.1, forward strand.
AAAAAGCAGGGTTGGGTGATGAAAAATTAGAAGTTTTGCGTCAGCGAAAAATAGCTTTCGATTTTTATTTGACCTATGAAATAATCGAAAAGGAGTATAGTGAAACCTGGAAACTTTATTATCCTAAGGGAATGTAATGTCTTCAAATCTCTGCAGAACGAAATCAAAATAAAAATCAAAATCTTCCAACTTTTCATAAGGAGAAATAGTGTCTTTTACACTTTGCCAGTTATCTATATGAAGAGATTTGTTGTTTCTAATTTCTTTTATAAAGCGTAAGGGAACTTTTTTAGCCAGAAAAATATTTTGAATCAGCTCTATATTTGCTTTTGTTGCTGGATTTATTTCATGCATTTCCCAAATTAAATGAATGTCATAAAAATCCCTGGCTCTGGCTCTGGGACTAAACGAGGGAATAATATCCCTGTATCCGGGTAACTGTTGGCATATTGCTCTAAGTTTTTCAAAGACAATCATTTCAGGTGTATAAACATATATTTTATAGCCTTCCACATCAATTGCTACCTTTTGTCCAACGTGTTCAAATTTACTAAATTCCAATTCGAAAACCGGGGACTCATTCGGGTTAACGGAAACAGCCCGCCTCCTTAAATTGTCAATATTTCCTTTGTACTCATCGTATAATATTTTACCGATGACCTTGAATTCCACTTTATATCCGCCCCAAAAATCAGCGACTTCTTCCCGAATATTCTTTGGTTTATTTAAAAATTTGTAATCAATAATTACAAAGTCATTTTCAAGAAAGGTTTGCATTAACGTGGCTTCAATCCTTTTTGAAATGGTAATTTCATCTTCGTTAAAATCACCGTCATCTATAGAGTAATCTAAATCGTAGGATGTTCTAGAAACAGTATCATTAGTTGGTGTATACGCCAGATCAATGGCATTTCCTCCTTTTAATACCAATGTTTCCACCAATTCATCATCGGATGCGAGAGCGATAATCGTAATTCGCTTTATTTTGTTTACTAAATCTATATTCATAAGGCTAAAAATTCATGCTATAATACAAATGTATACTATTGTGCAGAAATTATATACTTCAGGATTGACGCATTAAAATTTATGCCTCGGCCATCTTCTGCAGCAGTTAATCATTATTCCATGCTGTCATATTTCGTTTTCGCTTGGCACTAATTCTAGTTCAACCGCAGTCTTTCTCTCGTGAGTGAAGGTTTTTAATCAGATTTAAGGCTGGCTTTGGACATTAATGAAAAGTTTTAGGCAGCTTCCCGGCGCGAAGGAACTCCACCAGACAGATCCAGAAACTGACCCAGCCAATCTTTTTTCTGCTTCTCAAATTCTGCTATATTATTCCTGCTTTCCGCGCCACATAGGACGGCAGCCAGTGTAATGGCAATATATGGTGTCCATTTTATGTATTTGTTTCCGTACCATTCTATGATCATGGTAGCCACGAAAATAAGCTAATAGTGTACTTTCATTGTTTTTTGCCAATTGTGAAAAGGAAAAGACTAAAAAACAATACATGTGAATAAAAACCCCAATATCCTATTTCATAAAACAACCCATGGGGATAACTCGGCAAACTATTTTTAATGCGTCAGCCCTGATATTTACCCTTTTCGTAAGCCAGTATTGAACATTTGTACTATATTTGAAACCAACATTTTAACATTTTTTATAATAAATAGTCAGCACACTAATGAAAATTTTAGTCGCAATAAGCAAAGTACCCGATACCACTGCGAAAATCACTTTCAAGGAGGGTAATACCGTCTTTAATGAAGAGGGTGTCCAGGGAATTATCAACCCCTACGATGAATGGTATGCATTAGTAAGGGCCATCGAATTAAAAGAAGCCGCCCCCGATACAATACTTCATCTAATCACCGTCGGGGACAATTCGACGGATCCTATATTACGCAAAGCACTCGCACTGGGTGGAGACGAGGCCATTCGCATTAATATCAAACCCACCGATAGTTATAGCGTCGCCAGTCAAATAGCTGCTGTCGCAAAAGAGGGTGGTTATGATCTGATTTTAACGGGTAAAGAAACGATCGATTATAATGACGCTTCCGTACCCGGCATCCTTGCAGAATTACTGGATCTGCCCTTTGTACCGGTAGCTACTAAATTGACAATTGAAGGAGATAAAGCCACTGTTGTAAAAGAAATTGAAGGAGGAGAACAGACTGAAGCCGGGCAATTTCCTCTGGTTATCAGTTGCGCTAAAGGCATGGCCAAACAAAGAATGCCCAATATCCGTAATGTAATGGCTGCCAGAACCAAACCCATTAAAGTGGTTGAACCTGTTGGCGTGGATCTGCTGACCGAGACCGTTCTGTTTGAATTACCGGCAGCCAAATCAGGCGTCAAGTTAGTTGAAGCAGGTCAGGAAGAAGAATTAGTCAGGCTCCTGCACGAAGAAGCCAAAGTCATTTAATTTGAGGTTAAAAAAAGTAAATTATCATTCAAAAAAGCATACATGTCAGTTTTAATATATATTGATCATTCAGAAGGTCAGGTTAAAAAAGCATCGCTGGAAGCTCTAAGTTATGGTGCAGCGATTGCTGCTAAAATGAATACTACAGCGGAAGCCGTATTACTCGGTAAAGTAACCGATTCCCTACCGGAGCTTGGCGCATATGGAATTACGAAATTGCATCATAGTGAAGATGAAGCTTTCGAAACAGCCGATACCCAGTCACTTGCCCGTTCAGTAGCGGAATTGGCCACAAAATTAGGTTCAACAGTTATTATATTTGCCGCGAATGCCACCGGCGTTGGAGTTGCACCACGGATCGCCGCTCGTTTAAAAGCAGGTCTGGTCAGTTCCGCAGTAGACCTCCCTTCATTGGAAAACGGGTTCACGGTAAAAAAGGTCGTCTTTTCAGGTAAAGCATTTGCCCATGTGAAGATCAATACACCTATTAAAGTCATCACTTTGACCGGCAATAGTTTTGGAATACAGCAGTCAGTCGCCACTGCCGAGATCGAAACTTTGGATATTCATCCAGAACCGAGTAAAATTCAGTTTGTTTCATTAGATAAAATCAAAGGTGAGGTCCCCTTAACGGAAGCAGAAATAGTCGTCAGCGGGGGTCGGGGCCTGAAAGGCCCTGAAAACTGGAACCTTGTCACAGATCTTGCTCATGCCCTGCATGGCGCTGTCGCCTGTAGCCGCCCCGTGGCAGATGACGGATGGCGCCCCCATCATGAACACGTCGGACAAACGGGTGTTCAAATAGCGCCCAATTTGTATATTGCTATTGGCATTTCTGGTGCCATACAGCATCTGGGCGGAGTCAATAGAAGTAAAGTAATTGTGGTGATCAATAAAGACCCGGAAGCACCTTTCTTTAAAGCTGCTGATTACGGCATTGTAGGGGACGCTTTTGAAATCGTACCGCGCTTAACCGCAGCAATAAATAAATTAAAAGGCTAAAACAGATATTACTACAATTCGGCTTTTAAAAAAGGCAGGTGACTAAAAGCACCTGCCTTTATCTTTTGTAGGAGCAAACATTCCGCCCTGGTTTTAGAAAGACTTCAATGCAAAAAAATATCCTTTTGAAACTTTAACTTACAAACGTTCGTACTTAGGCAAATATTCCCTAATTTGCTTCCCAAAATTGGCTATTTGTCTTATGCTATTCAATGATTTCCATAACCCACAGGTGGCGGCCTTGCCAAAACACCTTCAGCAATATATTGTACCCCAGCATTATGATCGGTATACAGCTATCGATCATGCCGTTTGGCGTTATGTAATGCGTCAAAACTATAGTTACCTCAAAAAAGTAGCCTATTACCCTTATATCAAAGGACTCGAAAGGGCGGGACTTAGCATTGAGCATATCCCGGATTTGCAGACGATGAATGACAATCTTGCGCAGATTGGTTGGGGAGCAGTTGCTGTAGACGGGTTCATTCCACCGGCCATCTTTATGGAATTCCAGGAATACAAAGTATTGGTGATCGCAGCAGAAATCCGACAATTGCGCCATATTGCCTATACGCCCACACCTGATATCATCCATGAGTCCGCTGGTCACGCACCTATTATTGCCGACCCCGATTATAATAATTACCTGAGCTATTTTGGTGCCATTGGCGCAAAAGCGCTTTTCTCCGCCAAAGATTATGAACTATATGACGCCATCAGAGCACTATCTATCCTGAAAGAGCAACCTATCCCGGACGACGAAGCTATTTTTAAAGCTGAAGCGATACTTGAAACTTGTTTCAACAACCTGGGAGAACCTTCAGAAATGGCCCTGCTCAGCCGGCTACATTGGTGGTCAGTGGAATACGGCTTGATTGGCTCCCTTGAGGATCCCAAAATCTATGGCGCCGGCCTGCTTTCTTCCATTGGGGAAAGTGTCAGCTGCATGCAGCCAGCGGTCAAAAAATATTGGTATAACCTGGACACAGCTAACCAGGCTTATGATATCACCAAAGCCCAACCCCAATTATTTGTAACACCCAATTTCCAGAACCTGATTGATGTTTTAGAATCTTTTGCGGATACGATGGCTCTACGCAGAGGCGGCCTGGAAAGTATGCAAAAAGCAATCGCCAGTCATAATATCGCAACAGCGGTATTCAGTTCAGGTCTGCAGGTCAGCGGGGTTTTTACCGCCGCCCAGCCGGGTTCGGCCACCTATAAGGGTTTTGCTGACAAAGAGATAGCCCTTCTCTCACA
>DATJDF010000532.1:0-9688 GCA_035497555.1 Arachidicoccus sp.
AACAATACGCTGTAGATGATATAGGGGCCATTGGCATCTCCAACCAACGCGAGACATTTGTTATTTGGGACAAAAATGGGTTGCCCTTACATCCTGCTATCGTCTGGCAATGTAAACGCTCTGTTCCGATTTGTGAAAATCTGAAACAAAGAGGGTTATCTTCCATTATTCAGGAAAGAACGGGCCTGATTATTGATCCATATTTTTCAGCAACCAAATTGATATGGCTATTTCAAAATAATGAACATATACGGGCGGCCATTAAGAATGGCCAAGCCTATTTTGGTACAATAGACAGTTGGCTTTTATATAAGTTGACAAAGGGCGAAAGTTATTTAACGGATCATACCAATGCTTCCAGAACGCTTCTTTTCAATATTCATACCTTACAATGGGATGAAGAATTAATTGAAGAATTTGGATTAACAGGTATTCAACTGCCGGAAATAAGGGCATCATCCGCTTATTTTGGAACGTCTGATTTTCAAGGAATATTTAAAAATCCAATCGCGATCTGTTCAATGATTGGGGATTCGCATGCTGCAGCATTTGGGGAAGGTTGCTTTGATCCGGGGGCAGCAAAAGCCACATTAGGTACTGGAAGCAGTATTTTAATGAATATAGGGAGCCAGCCAATTAAATCTGGTTATGGTATGGTCACTACAATTAATTGGAGTACAGAAGATTTGGTTTGCTATGGGTTAGAAGGTGTTATTGTGAGTTGTGGCGCTACAATTGAATGGCTAAAAAGTGAACTGAAATTGTTTAATGAAAGCTGGGAAACAGAAACAATGGCTAATGCTGTTGTAGATAATGGCGGCGTTTATTTGATTCCAGCCTTTAGCGGGCTCGGCTCTCCACACTGGCAAATGGACAGAAAAGCTTCAATAACAGGTCTAAGTTTTGGTACGACAAAAAATCATATTGTAAGGGCAGCATTGGAATCTATTGCTTTTCAAATAAAGGATGTAATTACTGCAATGGAAAAAGACACCGCTATATTTTTAAAAGGATTGGCTACAAATGGGGGCCTTACTTCGAATACATTTGTAATGCAGCTACTTGCTGATCTGTTAGATAAACCGGTTTACAGTAGTACAATGCCAGATGTCTCTGCATTAGGTGCTGCCTATATGGCTGGGATTAAATCGGGGATTTATAGCGGTATAGATTTTTTAAGATCCATAGAACATCATACCAGTGAATTTGTTCCGGGTACAAATATGAATACTCAACATCAATACGAGGGTTGGCTAAAGGTAATTGACAGTAGCGTTTAAATGGGACGGATGCTTTTACTTTGATTTATTGATTTTTCGTAATGAAAATTAGATGCAGCCTGATTTGACGGTTTGAAAATTATTCTATGGGCAAAAAAAGGCGGTCTCAGATATTTCTGAGACCGCCTAATTAATATAAAAGCTTAACGAAAAAAGATTAGATTTTAAGCCTGATCGTTTCCGTCTTTTGCTTCATTTTCTTCTGATTTCAACTTGGCTTTGATATCTGCCAAAGCACCTAAATCACCCAAAGTTGTTTTTTCAACTTTGCTCTGGATGGTTTTCACTGCTTTTTTAGTATTCTCAGATTCAACCCTTGCTTCTTTTTTAGCGGCTTCTTTTGTTTCGACAGCGGCCTGTTCCCAGATACGGGCGTGGCTTAAAACGATTCGTTTTTCATTTCTGTCAAATTCAATAACCACAAATTCAGCGGTATCATCCTGACCAACACTGGTGCCATCTTCCTTCGCCAGGTGACGGTTAGGAACAAAGCCTTCCAGGCCATAAGGTAACTGAACTAAAGCGCCCTTGTCATCCTTGCGGGTAACGGTAGCTTCATGTCTGGTTCCTACTGCGAAGGTGTCTTCCAGGGCATTCCAAGGATCTTCTTCCAGTTGTTTGTGACCTAATTGAAGTTTGCGGTTGTCTTTGTCAATAGACAGGATCACTGTATCAATGTTATCGCCCACTTTCACATATTCGGAAGGGTGGTTGAAGCGTTTCAGCCAGCTAAGGTCACTGATATGAATCATGCCGCCAATTCCTGGTTCAAGTTCAACGAATACACCGTAAGGCGTAATATTTTTAACCAGACCATTGTGCTTGCTGCCTTCTGGGAATTTGTTTTCAATTGTATTCCAAGGATCTTCTGTCAATTGTTTGATAGAAAGGCTCATCTTGCGAGAATCCTTATCCAGGGTAACCACCTTAGCTTCGTATTCATCATTAAGTGTGAAGAATTCTTTTGCATTGATAGGCGTGTTCGCCCAAGTTATTTCACTTACATGAACTAACCCTTCAACACCTGGTTGAATTTCTAAGAATGCACCGTAATCTTCAATATTGACAACTTTACCTTTCACGGTGGCACCTTCAGTGATCGTTTCAGGTAATACATCCCAAGGATGAGGAGTCAGTTGTTTCAGACCCAGGCTGATACGACGTTTGTCATCATCAAAGTCAAGAACAACTACCTGGATTTTCTGATCCAATTTCAGTATCTCAGATGGGTGAGAGATTCTACCCCATGAGATATCTGTGATATAAAGTAAACCATCCAAACCGCCAAGATCCATGAACGCACCGAAATCAGTGATATTTTTCACTGTACCTTCCAGTACTTGTCCTTTCTCTAATTGGCTGATGATCTGCGCGCGCTGTGCTTCGATATCGCTTTCAATCAAGGCTTTGTGAGATACAACAGCATTCTTAATGGTTTCATTTACTTTGACCACTTTGAATTCCATTGTTTTTCCTACAAACTGATCGTAATCAGTTACAGGTTTCACGTCAATCTGAGAACCTGGCAGGAATGTTTCCATACCAAATACATCAACGATCAAACCGCCTTTGGTTTTGCTGGTAACTGTACCAGTAACAATTTCGCCGGTTTTGTGAACTTCAACGATACGCTCCCAGGCACGGTAAGTGCGTGCTGATTTGCGACTCAGGTGAAGATTGCCCTGCCGGTCTTCTTTTTCCAATACCATAACCTCAACTTCGTCACCGACTTTCAGTTCTGGTAAATCGCGGAATTCATTCAAAGAAATAAGTCCATCGCTTTTAAAGCCGATGTTTACGACTGCATCTGTCTTGGTCAGGCCTACAATTGTGCCTTTCACCAATTCTCCATCTTCGATTTGGATAAATGTATCTTCATACACTTTACCAAATTTCTCCTGGTCTTCTTTTGAATATTGTGCAACATTACGTTTGTCGATTGACCAATCGAAATCATCATGTGCAGATTCTTGAACTTCAGGAACATTTTGTGTCGCTGTTGCTGCTTCCGGCTGCTGTGCTACGGTTGCTTCTTCCTGTTCAGCGTTTTGATTAACAATATTGTTTTCGCTCATAAAAAAATCCCGATGGTTTTAATTCGGGACTGCAAAATTAAACTATTTTCCCGAAAAAACCAGCAAATTGGGCATGTTTTAGCGGCTTTTAGTGCATCACAGGGCTTGTTTCTACGTCGAAACCAGTCAATTGAGCCAGCCTCGTAAGGATATTGTCTTTTCAGCCACGTATAATGAATGATCCGACTATAGCTATTATGTGTAAACAGGTGATAAAGAGTATTATATACTAATAGAAATACCGACCTGGGGTACCACCGGTCGGTATTTCCATAAAATTTAAATTTATTATTTCTTTATTTCTTTGGCCCAGCTGTCCTTCAGTCCCACTGTCCGGTTAAAAACAAGGGTTTCGTCTGCAGGACTTTGTCCGACTTGCGACTGGCCACCAGCCTTATGTTTGTCCTGAATAAAATAGCCCTTACGCAGAAACTGATACCTGAGCCCCGGGGCATCTGCTTTCAGTGCAGGTTCTGCCAAAGCCTGATTATTGAAAGTCAGAGATTCCGGGTTCAGGTGGGCTGTATATTCTCCTTCTGCACTATTCATGTCCTCCACAGTGAATAACCGGTCATAAAGTTTCAATCCAACAGGCACGCCATGTGTGGCACTTACCCAGTGTAGGGTTCCTTTCGCCTTTAATGTCGTATCTCCACCACCACTTTTGCTTTCAGGGAAGTAGGTAGCATGAATCTCTGTCACTTGCCCGTTCTCATCCTTTAGGAAAGAATCGCATCGGATGATATAGGCATATTTTAACCGCACCATTTTGTCTGGCGCCAACCTGAAAAATTTCTTGGGTGGTTCTTCCATAAAATCTTCTCTCTCGATATAGATTTCCCTGGATAATGGAATACTGCGAAAAGTCTGCTCTTCCGCCTCGGGGTTATTTTCCCCTTCCAATTGCTCCACCTGACCTTCCGGGTAATTGGTGAGAACAACCTTGATCGGATCAAATACCACCATCCGGCGAATCGCTGTATGATTGAGATCTTCTCTTACAAAGTGTTCCAGCAGGCTCAAATCTATCAGATTATCTCTTTTTGCCACACCGATACGCTCTGAGAATGCTCTAATCGCCTGGGCGGTATAGCCTCTGCGTCGCATACCTGATATGGTCGGCATACGTGGATCATCCCAGCCTGTAACTATTTTGTCATTAACCAGATTGAGTAATTTTCGTTTGCTCATAACGGTATAAGACATATTCAGTCTGGCAAACTCGTACTGATGAGAAGGGAAGATCCCCAGATTTTCAATCAGCCAGTCGTATAAAGGTCTATGCGGAACAAATTCAAGCGTACAGATAGAATGTGTTATCTTTTCAATACTATCACTTTGCCCGTGCGCAAAGTCGTACATAGGATATATACACCATTTGTTACCCGTCCGGTGGTGCTCGGCGTGTTTAATACGGTAAATCAGCGGATCACGAAGCAACATGTTAGGTGCAGCCAGATCAATTTTAGCACGTAACACTTTCTCGCCGTCTTTATATTTTCCATTCCGCATGGCTTCAAACAATTCCAGGTTTTCTTTTGTAGATCGGCCCCGGTATTGATTAGGAACCCCTGCCTGAGTAGGTGTTCCTTTCTGCGCGGCTATTTCTGCACTGCTGCTGTCGTCCACATAGGCGAGTCCGGCTTTAATGAGTTGCACCGCAAATTGATAGAGTTGTTCAAAGTAATCTGAAGTGTACAGTTCTTCTGCCCACTCGAAGCCAAGCCAATGAATATCCTCTTTAATGCTTTCGACATACTCGGTTTCCTCCTTTTCTGGATTGGTGTCGTCGAAACGCAGATTGGTCTTGCCGCCATATTTGATTGCGAGACCAAAATTCAGGCATATACTTTTTGCATGGCCAATATGAAGATAGCCGTTTGGCTCAGGTGGAAATCTGGTTAGAATAGATTCGTATTTCCCTTGCTTGAGGTCCTTTTCGATGATTTCTTCAATGAAATTAAGTGACTTTTCTTCTGCCATAAATTGTATCGGATCTTTAGTTACTGCTATTAATATTAAATAAGGCCGTCAAAATGCTTCGGCGGTGTTCTTGTCGCCAAAATTACGAAAAAGGCAGCAATTGCTCGCTGCCTTCTCTTATTCGTTAACCTGTTAGAATGGAATTGTCCTTTATAGATATCCAAGAATTTTTAACATACTCTGCGCGGTTTGTTCTTTGGCATAAACCCAGGCATCTAGTTCGCCATTTTTGTCATATTCTACGATGACATGGCGGGGGGATGGGATCAGACAATGCTTGATACCTCCATAACCACTGATCTGATCCTGGTAGGCGCCTGTATGGAAGAAGCCTATATAAAGCGGCTTTTTATTCTCCTCATTTTGGTCATCACTTGAATTAATTTTAGGTAAAAAGACTTCGTTGATGTGTTCCTCAGAATCATAATAATCATGTCCGTCACAGGTGATGCCACCCAGGACGACCCTTTGGTATTCATTATCCCATTTATTGATAGGCAACATCAGGAACTTTTCCCCGATGCCCCATGTGTCTGGTAGTGTAGTAATAAATGAAGAGTCAATCATGTACCATGTTTCCCGGTCGTTTTGTTCCTTTTCGCCAATAACGGAGAAAATATGTGCCATGCTTTCACCTACCGTGAAACTTCCGAACTCTGTAAATATATTGGGCATCGGCACTTTAGCTTTTTTACAAGCTTTTTTAATGCTACCCACGATTTCATTTATCATGAACTGGTAATCATATTCAAATGCCAGGGAGTGTTTAATGGGAAAACCCCCACCAATATTAATACTGTCTAATTCAGGGCAGATCTTTTTAAGTTGGCAATAAAGGTTTATACTCTTATTCAGCTCAGACCAGTAGTAGATATCATCTTTAATTCCCTTGTTCAGAAAAATATGTAACATCTTCAGCTGGAATTTATCCTCATTGCCCTCTATCTCATCTACATAGAATTCCAATATATCTTTGGCTTTGATGCCCAGTCGGGAAGTGTAAAACGGAAAGCTGGGTTCTTCCTCCGCTGCAATCCGGATACCCAGTTTAAAAGGTTCGCCCGTCCGGATACGCCCTTTATACATCTTAAGTTCTTCTTTATTGTCTAATACAGGGATGACATTTTTGAAACCCGAATTAATCAATTTAGAAATTCTGGAAGTATATGACTTCTGCTTAAAGCCATTGCAGACGATAAATGCCTCTTTTGTTATCTTCCTTTTCTTATAAAGCTGGTTGATAATTTCAATGTCGTAAGCATAAGAAGTCTCTAAATGAATGTTGTGTTTGAGCGCTTCTTCTACCACGAAGGAAAAATGGGAGCTTTTTGTACAGTAGCAATAATAATACGCTCCTTCATATTTGTGCTTTTTGAAAGCTTTTTCGAAGTAGTCCTTTGCCCTGTTGATATTGATGCCAATTTTCGGCAAGAATGTCAATTTAAGCGGAGTGCCATATTTTTCGATTATCGGCTTAAGATCTAAACCATTGAATTCCAAGTAACCGTTTTTATTCAGGTCAACGCCTTCTTGCGGAAAGTGGAATGTCTGTTTCACCAGGTCGGTGTACGAATTATTCATTAGCGAAATGGGTAAAAATCTGGTTAGGAATTTTTTAGGCTACAAAAGTAACCTAAATATCGGTTGGTGATTTGGTAATTTGTAAATTATTTTCCTTTCAGTGCCGCTAACTGCCGTAAGCCCGGCTGGGGAGAAAGGGATTATCATCCAAAACCTATTAAAAACAGCTTTTTCAGAAAAAATCCTAAGAAAAAAGGACAAGTCCTTAATTTTAAGAACTTGTCCTTGTTATTTTTGAGTTACGCATGTTGCTAAAGCATGCGTAACGCTATTAGCTTATTTTACAGAAGCAACCAATGCTTTAAAGCTGGCTGGTTCATTCATGGCCATATCTGCCAGAACTTTACGGTTCAGCTCGATACCTTTTTCAGATAATTTGTGGATAAACTGGCTGTAAGTCAAACCTTCTTCGCGAACACCCGCATTAATACGTGCGATCCAAAGCTGGCGATATTCACGCTTTTTCAGCTTACGGCCTACATAACTGTAGGTCATCCCTTTTTCAACAATATTCTTAGCAACGGTATAAACGTTTTTACGCTTACCGTAATAACCTTTCGCCTGGTTTAAAATCCGTTTTCTTCTTGCCCTTGATGCAACTGCATTTACTGAACGTGGCATATGTTATAAATTTTGATCCGGTATGTCCGGCAGTTTTTTAAATTGATTAACTTTAAATCCTTTGCTTACTATTTTAAACGCAATAAACGCATCACAAATGGTTTGTGGGAAGGAGCTACAGTTCCTTTGATACGGAGTGCTCTTTTACGTTTAGTGGATTTTTTGGTAAGAATGTGGCGTTTGAAAGGTTTTTGGTGCATCAATTCGCCAGTACCTGTAACTTTGAAGCGCTTCTTTGCGCTTGAGTTTGTTTTAACTTTTGGCATTATTAATAATCTTAATGTAGATTACACTCTGCTGGCGGTTTCACCCCATGTGAAACGCTTGTTGGGCCTTACGAGTAATATTTCCCCTTTTTTGGGATGGCAAAGGTATAACTTTCCTTTTATTTCAGCAAAACCAATTTTAAATGCAACTCTTTGGCAGTTGATTAGTAAAAATTTAGGCACTTTTGTTGTAAGTTCTGCTACCTTAGCACCGAAGTTAAAGCAATGCTGAAATCCGCAACAAACATATATAGAAAAGGAGCCAAATGGTTCTTTTTCCAATTGCGCTTTGGTATTTTAATGCTGAAACGGCGTCTGACAGAAAGGCAATTTCTGATATTTTGCTGCTTACTTGTTGGCAGCCTGGCAAGTCTGGGTGCAATTGCCTTAAAATTATTTGTCGTAAAACTGGAGCATTTCTTTTTCGAAAGCTCCCGTTTTGGTGATATTGTCTGGTATCAGGCCTTAACGCCTATTCTGGGGATCGGCTTGAGCAGTTTGCTGATTGAACGGGTTTATCGTAAGGATTTCTATAAAGGGAATGACAAGATTGTATACGCAATCGCCAAGAAATCAGCAGATTTACCCTTTAGTCAATGTTATTCGCATATAACTACCGCCGGCTTAACCGTCGGTCTGGGTGGTTCCTGTGGACTGGAGTCTCCCATGGTGGCCACAGGTGCCGCAATTGGTTCGAACCTGGGCAGAGCTACCTTTTTACCCTATAAAGAAAGGACCTTATTACTTGCCTGTGGCATTGCTTCGGGTATTTCTTCGGCTTTTGGTGCGCCCATTGCCGGAATTCTGTTCGCATTAGAGGTACTTATAATAGATGTATCTATTGCCTCTTTTATTCCGCTATTAATGTCCTCCGCTACAGGCGCCTTACTGGCAAAAGTGATATTAGGCGATAATGTACTGCTGACATTCAATACTATAAAAGATTTTAATTATAATAATATCTTTCTTTATTTAGGATTGGGACTGCTGGCGGGGTGCCTTTGCCTGTTCTATACCCGTACCTACCACTGGATTGATCATAAATTCACTGCCTTGGGCAGTCCAGTACGCCGTTGGCTGGTGGGGTCAATATTATTAGGCATACTGATATTTTTATTTCCGCAGATCTTTGGTGAAGGCTATATATTTATTAAGACGCTCGCAGAGACGGGCCAGGTGGCCCATAATTCTATTTTGATTGCACATACCAATAACCAATGGCTGATCTGGCTATTCATACTTGGGATCATGATTTTTAAGATCTTTGGGACCGCTTTTACGATTATGGGTGGTGGAAATGGGGGCAGTTTTGCGCCTTCACTGGTAATTGGGGCGCTGCTGGGTTTTATTGTAGGGCGTTTTTTCCAGCTTATTGGCTATACAGATGTGCCGGTGACGAACCTGATTGTTGTCGGAATGGCGGGTATGTTAAGCGGTCTGTTTTTTGCGCCATTGACGGCCATTTTCCTGGCTGCAGAGGTGACCAATGGATACGCCCTGTTTATTCCCCTAATGATGGTCGCGGCCATTAGCTTTTTTGTGGTGAAGACATTTGAGCCCTTATCTCTGGAAATGAAAAAACTGTCCCAGCAATCTGACCTGGACCCAACTGATAGGGATAAATTTCTGCTTAGCCGCCTGGAACTCCGCTTACTGATTCGCAAGGATTACCCGATTTTCCAGTTGAAATCGACTATGGAGGATATATTGGAGACGATTCGAACTTCGGATAAGGATGTTTATGCAGTCGTTGGGGAGCATAATATCCTGGCCGGTGTCATCTATCTTAATGATGTTAAATCCATTCTTTTCGATTATAAGAAGAAGGAGGGCAATGTAAATGTATTTGCAGGAGATATCATGTTGAAACAGAGTACCTTAA
>DATJDF010000533.1:0-6679 GCA_035497555.1 Arachidicoccus sp.
ATACTATTTTACTGATAAAACCGGACAGATGAAAGTCGGCAAAGATGGGACAGGAGCAGAACCCTTCGTCTACACCTTCAAGTGCCTCTAAAAACTAATTTTCAACATGTCTTGATAATCTCTTTTTCTATGCTTAAACAGTATTTTTTTAATAGGTTCCTTTTAAGCGCCACTGCGGTGCTGCTGACCCTCTCCACTGCGGTGTATGCACAGTCGGGACCAGGGACGCCGAATGTACAAAAAAGTACGCAGGCCGGGCATAAATCAGCGTACCAGGCTGGTAGCTTCCTACTCAAAGGAGTCGTCGTTGATGACAATGGCAAAGCACTACAGACTGTTAAGGTCTTAAATCGGGCTGGATTACTACTGACTCAAACAGATGAAAACGGCGGCTTTGAAGTCCAGGTGTCTGCTCAGGAGTCGCTGTATTTTAAACGGACAGGCTATGACCAGCTCGTCATAAAAGTGCAGCAAAATAGGCCGCTTACGCTGCGTATGCATGGCAGTTTCCTGCCACCAAGTAAGTCCCGCGTCAGCAGTGAAAATGCCATTCATTTAGCTGGCGGGCCGGGTGCAGTTACTAGCCTGGATTCTAATAATATCATCCTGCAGGCGCCTGAGCGCAGTGATATCGATGTGCTTTACCGGCCGTCCGAGGCCTATAGTTTTCTGGGCTCGGCTGCCACAACTACGCAAAATGAACTATCCTATACACCCGCACCTCAATACACGTATGCATTACCCGGCAGACTGGCGGGGTTAAATGTAATCCAGAACCAGGGTTTTTATATGCCGTCCCTGGGGTTGCAGACAGATGTGGATTTCTTTATAGGTAATATTCCTAAAAACAATAGTGGTACCGGTCCTTCGGATAATAATCAATTTAATATTCAGCTACGCGGTCATGCCGGTAGTCTTGGTCAGTCACCGGTTGTTGTTATAGACGGGGTACAACGGGAACTATATTCGTTGGATCCGGATCAGATACAGTCTGTAACTGTACTTAAAGATGCACTGTCCAGCATTTTACTCGGACAGAACAGCTCCCGGGGTGCCTTAATCGTCACCACGCTGCAACCTAAGGTGGGGCCGCCTCGTTTAAGTTTTTCTGCACAGACCGGTATCCAGCAGTCACTCAAGCTTCCAAAACCACTGGCGGCCAGTAAATATGCCTACCTGCTGAATGAAGCATTACTCAATGACGGCAAAAAGCCGGCCTATAGCGAAGCGGATTACGCCGCTTACGCCGACGGCTCAGATCCGTATGGTCATCCGGATGTAAACTGGTACGATGCGATTATAAAAAAGAATCCATTAATAACGCGATATAACCTGAATGTAACCGGTGGCGGCAGAACTGCCCGGTATTTAGTTGATCTGGGATACTTAAGCCAGGACGGTATGTTTAAATCATCTGATGCCCATACTTATCGTACCGGGACCAGCCAGAAAAGATACACGATCAATTCAAAAATTGATTTTGATATCAATAAAGACTTTGATTTAGGCCTGAATATTATCGGCCGGATAGCAGATAACAACCAGTCCGGTACCGGAACCGGGGTGCTCCTGGCCAATCTATTAAACACGCCTAACAATGCCTATCCAATCTATAACCCGGACGGGTCCTTTGGCGGTGACGCCAATTACTCCAATAACCTGATGGCGCAGGTAATGGAGTCCGGCTATCTCACACAGCAGGAAAGAGATATCCTGGTTAATATGAATATGCGCTATAAACTGGATAAATGGATCCCGGGCTGGTGGGTTAAATTAAACGGTAATGTTTCTGTTCAGTCAGCCAGCTTTATTGACCGGAGCAAGCAGGTGCCCGTTTTTGATATGACCATAAAGGGTGGAGCTGACACGACCTATGCCCGGTTTGGCAGTACGGTGAACCAAAATAATATTTATAACACCACTTCCTGGGCCCGGTATTGGTATGCACAGGCCTCCACAGGCTATGATAAACAGTTTGGTGCAAATCAAATTGGTGTCGTCTTATTTTATGACCAGAAACAGACCCTGTTCAACTATGACCTGCCCTCTGTATTAACAAATTATGCCTTGAAGGGAAATTATAATTATGCCCGTAAATATTTTGTAGAGGCGGCTGCCAATTACAGCGGTTACAGTCGTTATAAGAGTGGTGAAAGATATGGTCTGTTTTATGCAGGTGGGCTCGGTTGGGATATCGCTCAGGAAAGTTTTATCAAGGAAGGAGCCAGCTGGATTAATCAATTAAAACTCCGTGGTACTTATGGCAAGACCGGTAACGCAAATGTAGATAATTACGGATATTATATATGGAA
Source organism: Arachidicoccus sp. (assembly GCA_035497555.1). Classification (GTDB taxonomy): domain Bacteria; phylum Bacteroidota; class Bacteroidia; order Chitinophagales; family Chitinophagaceae; genus Arachidicoccus. The sequence goes on from DATJDF010000533.1 coordinate 2,313, forward strand.
TCCCCATTTCCAGAATGTCAATTTATCCTATCAGATTGGTAGCGCTTATCCCGGACCGGTTGGTGTGGAAGAAGGTCAGACACTGGCCAATGTCAATGCCACCTGGGAAAAGGCAAAAAAACTGGATCTGGGACTGGATATCTCCCTGTTTGATCATCATTTTCAGGCCAGTTTTGATTACTACCACGAGATGTATTCAGATATCATGCAAAGCCGTGGGAAAAGTATTGCCTTAATCGGGTTGCAGTACCCGGCAGAAAATATTGGTATTGCCCTTTATCACGGGGCAGAAGCCTCCATGACTTACCAGAATGCGGCAGGAGGTTTTAATTATTATATTACCGGTAATGCTTCACTGCAGTATTCTAAAGTCTTGTATATGGACGAGCAGGCACAGCCTAACGAGTGGAATAAGCATACCGGACTGCCTGTAGGTCAAAGGTTCGGACTGATCGCGGACGGATTTATCCAGACTGCGGCCGAAGCTGAGTCTGTACCTACGATACCCGGCTTTATACCTAGAGTAGGGGACGTAAAATACCGGGACATGAACGGTGATGGTGTCATTGATCAATTTGACGCCGCACCACTTGGTAAGACCGGCCCATTACTTTATTACGGATTAAGTGGCGGATTTTCTTACAAAGGAATTGAAGTGAATGTGCTCATCCAGGGTGTACAGAACCGCGATATATACGTTAATAATTTGACCATAGACGGCGGCTTCCAGGGCCAGAATAACGGATACGGCCAGGCCTATGAGCAGATACAGAACCGCTGGACCCCGGAAACAGCCGAGACGGCGGTATATCCCGCGCTCAGTGCCGGCGGAAATGGATATAATTATAATCCACTGTATTTATCCAATTCTTTATTCCTGCATAATGGCAATTATCTTAGGTTGAAAAACGTAGGTGTCGCTTATACTTTACCTTACAAGTGGACAGAGCGACTAAAAGTGGGCAGTATCAAAATCTTTGTCAATGCCCTTAATCTCTGGACCTGGGCGGCATATGATGAAGTTGATCCGGAAATTGCACTGCCTAATTATCCAATGCAAAGAGTTATCAATACAGGTATCAATATAAAACTTTAAAAAATGAAGCTACATTTTAATCATAATAAGCGGGTCTCTCAACTGGGCGTATTACTCCTGGGTGCCTTCATTGTGCTCATTTATGGATCCTGTGCTAAAGATTACGAAAATATTCCCTTAGGCCAGCAGGCGACCCTTGACCTGACTTTCGATACACATGACTCTTCGGGTATTAATGCCCTGCGCTTTTTGAATGAAGTCTATAACAACGCATTATTGAATGGTCATAACCGCTTAGGCGGTGACTATATCGATGCTGCTTCTGATGACGCAGTGTCCTCGATTGCCGGTTTGTCAAGTGTAGAGAAAATTCAAAGTGGAGCTTACACACCCACCAACCTGATCCCCGATGATATTTGGACAAAGAGCTATGCCACCATCAGGTCGGCCACCGTGTTTATTATTTATATTGACCGTGTACCTCTGCTGGAAGCGTTACCTGATAGACGGCCTGCAAGATCGGCTTATAAAGCGGAAGCAAGGTTTCTGAGAGCCTGGACCTATTTTGAATTAATCAGGCGCTATGGTGGTGTTCCAATACTGGAGGACAAAGCCTATCAGCTTACAGACAACATAGAATTACCAAGAAGCAGTTTTGAGGATTGTGTCAAATATATCACCTCAGAGCTGGATAAAGCAGCAGACAGTCTGCGGCCTCAGGAGATGATCAACAGTACCAGCTATGGTCGCATTACAAAAGGCGCCGCCATGGCCCTCAAAGCAAAAGTATTACTCTATGCAGCCAGTCCACTGTTTAATGGCGGCAATATAGATCCATCTAACCCACTCACCGGTTATACCAGTTTTGATAAACAGCGCTGGAAGCTGGCAGCAGACGCTGCAAGCAAAGTCAGAGACTTAGGGACCTATGGACTGGATTCGGATTTTGAAAGTGTTTTTACCACGCAAGAAGCGCCTATTGGTTCAAATACGGAAAATATCTTCTGGCGTCAGAACGGTAATAATTCGAATGTCGAAAAGGCCAATGCACCGATCGGATATACAACAGCAGGCGGTAACGGACGAACAAGTCCCACCCAGAATCTGGTAGACGCTTTTCCCATGAAAAATGGGCTGTCCATCACGGATGCTTTAAGTGGCTATAATGAAAGCGATCCTTATGTTAACCGGGATCCAAGACTGAAGTCAACGGTGTTCTATAACGGACAGCGGTGGCTGAATAGGGATGTAGAACTTTATGATGGTGGTATCGACAGACCGGGGGGTACTGTACAGCAGACCAAAACCGGGTATTACCTGCGCAAATTTATGGGTTCCTTTGAAAATGTCCCCGGTGGTTTATATGGCAATACGATTCATGATTGGATATTCATTCGTTACGGCGGGATCTTACTTGACTATGCTGAAGCGACCAATGAATTTGAAGGACCTACCAATGAAGTTTACCAGGTGTTGTATGACCTGCGTAAACGAGCTGGGATTGAGGCCGGGGACGACGGTCATTACGGCATAAAGTCGGGTATGGATCAAGTGGCCATGCGCACCGCCATTCGCAGTGAAAGAAGAATAGAGATGGCTTTTGAAGAGCAGCGGTACTGGGATATTCGCAGATGGAAGATCGCTAAGGATGTATATGCATCCCCATTAATGGGAATGGATATTCAGATGATAGGCAGTGGCCAGTTATTTTATAACCGGGTGGATATATTCTCGCCGGTATTTACGGATCCTAAAATGTACCTGTATCCCATTCCTTATGATGAAGTGGTGAAAAATGAACAGATGCAGCAGAATCCGGGTTGGAAATAATGTCCGTAAACGAAGGGATTAATACCGTAAAGGAAAATAGGATAGGGGCTATTAAGAAGCGGCAGTTACTAGGCCGGTTTATATGCCCTTAATAAAATAAAAAATTGCATTCATTAATATTATCGATTCATGAAGAAGATAGCATTTCTAATCTTACTGCTGGTGTTTTTGGCGGGCTCAGGTTATGGCCAGGGGAAAAAGGTTACCGGCATTGTCCGGGATTCCACCGGCCCGGTTGCCGGTGCCACGGTCAATGAAACGGCTTACCCCACCAATATGACCATTACTGACTCGGCTGGTTTCTTTTCATTGGTGATGAAAGAAAATAAAGACTCGCTGATGGTAACCCTGGTCGGGTATACAGCGCAGCATTTATCCGTGCGAGGCCGCAGTCATTTTGAGATAAACCTGCACCAGGTAACCACGCCGCTTAATGAAGTCATCGTCATCGGCTTTGGGAAGACCAACCGTATTACCAATACCGGATCCATTGCCACCATCAAGGGCGATGAGATTCGGCGTATCCCAACATCCAGCGTTCAAAATACGCTTGCCGGCCGTATGCCGGGCTTTTTTGCCCAGCAACGCTCCGGGCAACCGGGAAAGGACGCCTCAGATTATTTTATCAGAGGGGTGAGCTCACTGAACGCTGATGGAAATAAGCCACTGATCATCGTTGATGATATTGAATATACGTATGATCAGCTGGCACAGATCAATGCCAATGAGATAGAAAGCATCTCAATTTTAAAGGATGCTTCTACCACGGCCATTTATGGTATTAAAGGTGCCAATGGCGTACTTATTGTTACAACGCGTCGCGGCGCCCTGGGCAGACCCCAGTTTAATTTCAGGGTAGAGACCGGATTCCAGGCGCCGGTAAGAAAGCCTAAATTTTTAAACTCCTACAATACAGCCACCCTGGTCAATGAAGCTTATAAAAATGACGGAATAGCCCCGATTTTTACCCAGGCGGACTTAGATGCCTTCAAAAGTGGTAATGATCCCTACGGTCATCCAGATGTCAATTGGTATGATGCGATTATGAAGCCCTATTCTCTGCAGACAAATGCCAACCTGGATGTGTCGGGTGGTTCAAAAACGGTAAAATACTTTATCTCTGGTGGTGTCTTTAGTCAGAACGGTAATGTCCGGGATTTCTCAACGAACGCAGATGGGGTTAATACCAATTACTTTTACAGAAGATATGATCTTAGGTCGAATCTGGATATCCAGGCCACCAAAAACTTCAGTCTTCGTATGGATGTAACCGCACGCTTCGGTGATGTCAATTCCCCTTATAACCAGAATGTCACCGGTAGTCTTTATGATTTTACCAAGTACCATCCCTACTCTGCACCGTTTTTGAACCCGGACGGCAGTTATGCTTACGCTTATGATACCCAGGACCAGATGCCGACCTTAAATGCCAGGATCGCTACGGGTGGGTATAGCCGCCAGCGTAGAACGGATTATAATGCCTTACTGGGTTTTACAGAGA
>DATJDF010000534.1:0-15904 GCA_035497555.1 Arachidicoccus sp.
CTTTTACCGTAATAAAAAAGCCCGTCTGCGATACATGTGCATAGTCCTCAGTTGAGCCCTTCATGATTTCCATTTCATCTGTAGGCTTATAAGGACCCCGGATATTGTCTGACACTAAGTAATAAGCAAAAGACCCGTCCCAACCATAAAGGTTGGATGCACACATATAATACTTCCCCTTATACTTGAACATGCAATTCCCTTCACGGCCAGCTCCTCTGTATACCTGTGTGCAGTCTAACAGGTTCACCTTGCCATCTTTCACGCCAATTTCTGAAACATAAATCTTATTTCTTCCTCTGCCATAAGAGTAGATCAGATAGGATATTCCACTATCCTCGTCGGTAAATACAGTTTGATCCCCTGTATTATGTGTGCCGATTATAGGTAGCATATCAATTTGCTGATGCCACTTAAACGCGCCTGTAGGAGAATCCGATACGGTAATCAATACTTGATTACCGTGCTGGACAAACATGGCATACTTGTTCAATTCTTTAATATAAGCGACACCTAGGCGCCCTACCCAGGTCTTTCCGGCTTTATTCACCTCTTCCTTCGTCAAAACATTCCCTTCAAAAGTCCAGTTAACCAGATCCACAGAGCTGTAACAGGTAACCGCTTCAAAAGTACTTTTTGGCTGCGTAACAGATGGTGTTTTGCGGTAGGCATCTGCTTCCTTATAATGGACTCCGTACCAATAATATTTTATTATCCCATCTTTAGGGTCTTTAAATCGAAACACGCCTCCACCCTGGCTATTAATAGGCTGACCATCCTTTGTTTGCCAAAAAATATCATTTTTGATATTCAGTAATTCTTCTGATTGCGCTTGTGCACTATTCAATGCATATATACTGATCAGCATTATGGTTAGCAAAGCCGCTCTATAAAAAAATAAACACTTCAGTTTACGCATGATTTAACATTTTTAAATTCTTATACTGCTGGCAGCTGCTAATGCGCATTATACCATTGAGATTCATTACCGGGAAATCCTTAAACTTTCTTTTTGCAAGGATTAGGAAAAGCCAGGTGCCCACAACGCCTATCAGATAGGCAGCGGGTCACCTGTTTTCCTATTACCTATTTACCAAAACCTCCATTTTGCCTTCTTTCAGTCCAGGAGAACTGGCTTTAATACTTATCCTTCCTGACTGAGCGTTCGCTTTTACAATGGCAATCGCTTTGCCATTATAACTATTTCTTATCTTCGACGCATATGGTGCCTGGTGGCGGGTATCCCCATTATCTGTAACAGTAATAATACCGGCACCAGTCGCGCTAAAAGTAATACTATTATCCGCCTTCGGACACCGGATACCATCTGCATCCACAACTTGTGCAGTAATATAGCTAATATCATCCCAACTGTCTTTAATCTGTTTTCTGTCAGCAGAGAGTACAATTGCAGCTGGTTTGCCAGCAGTTCTTAACTGCTCAGTGGCAACATCCTTATCGTTATTACGGCCGGTTGCCTTAATTATTCCTTTTTCAAATGGCATTTCCCAGACGATGGGGGCATCATCCGTATTCTTTGATTTCACGCCAAGCGATTTACCATTTAGGAAAAGCTCCACCTCATCACAATTTGAATAGATCATCACTTTTGCGTCCTTATAGGCATCCAAATCTGCAGGCGTCCAGTCGGCAACGACCGGACCGCCGCCACCGTTCCACTCACTGCGTACAATATGCACGACCGGTTTTGCGGACCACCAGCTTTCCCGTTGTAAGGCTAAAGGTTTTGTTCCACCAGTGTGATCAAACAATCCCTTATTATTGATCACATTTGGCCACAATGCTTCCCCTAAATAATCAAATCCTACCCAAAGGAACTGACCAGCCATATAAACATGATCTCTTAGCTCAAGCCAGGCTTCTCTGGAATGTCCGTTTTCTGTCCCAATAACTTTCCAGTCAGGATGTGCTTCATGGGCTGCCACCAATTCATCCTCCCGGTAATTCTGTCCCACTACATCCATTTTCGCTGCAAAACCGCTTGTATATACTTTTGAAGAGCCTGGACGGAAGAGAGCCATTGTTACCGGTCTGGACGGATCAAACTTATGGCATATATCCTGCAGATCCTTGTATTTTTTGAACCCTGCGGAATCGTTCAGGTTGTCCCGAATCTCATTGCCCACACTATAAATTACAACAGATGGATGATTACGATCGCGCAGGATCAAATCGCGGGTATCTATCAATCCCCAGTCATTAAAATAGGTCTGATAGCCGCCTTTTCCATGCACCTTATCCGCTTCCCATGTATCCAGATTCTCATCCATTACCAGTAGTCCCATCCGGTCACACAGATCCAAAAACTCAGGAGAAGGAGGATTATGAGCAGTTCTTATTCCATTGACGCCGATAGCTTTTAATTGGGTCAGTCGGCGTTCCCATACCCCTAATGGAACTGCTGCGCCAACGGCCCCGCCGTCATGGTGCAGGCATACACCTTTAATCATGACTTTAGTCCCATTGAGTAAAAAGCCCTGATCAGCCGTAAATTTAATATCACGGATGCCGAAGGACGAAGTCGTTTCATCCAGGACGCCTTTGCCCTTGACACTAGAGACCGCTTTATAAAGCTGTGGATCTGCTAAATCCCAAAGTGCTGGTTTATCTAACAAAATATCCTGGCTTACTGCGAGAGAATCACCTCCTTTGATGATCTGGCCTTTACTTACTGCTTCTGCGACTTTCTTTCCATCAGGGCTAAGGAGTGTCGTTTGTAAACTAATTTCCTGCTGTTTGTCCGATTCGTTCAGTACGGTTGTATTTACCCTGACAACAGCTTTCTCTGCAGACACTGTAGGAGTGGTAATAAATACACCCCAGTTCTTAATATGTACCGGATCAGTAACAATCAACCGGACATGGCGGTAAATTCCAGCGCCGGTATAATACCTGGATGCCGGCTGCAATGAATTATCTGCCCGAACGGCTAAGACATTTGATTTTCCTTTTCCATAATTTAAATGGCCGGTGAGCTGGTATTCAAAGCTGCTATAACCATAAGGTCTTTTTCCTAAATGATACCCGTTTATCCACACATCGCTATTAGCCATCACACCGTCAAAATGGATAAAGACTTTTTTACCTGTTGTATTGTTATCCAAAGTAAAATGCTTGCGATACCAACCGATACCCGCAGGTAAATAACCTCCGCCACGGCCAGTCTTATTCAGTGTATCCGTTTTTCCGAGTATACTCCAATCCTGCGGTACATCTAAGCGTTGCCAACTGCCATCATCAAAAGTAATTTGCTGCGCACCGGCTGGATCTTTCTGAACAAAGGACCAGTCGGTATCAAAGGAGCGAACTTGCCTTGAGGATACTGTCTGTGCGTTTGCGGCCAGTGCCGCAAACATCAACCAGCCAAAAATTAATTTGTTTGCAACGCTTATCATAATGCTAACCATTAATTGTTTATATAATCAATATTTTATGCCCAATCTGCCATAGGTATTCTTAGATTAAACCAGATGCTTATACGATCCCCACAGTTTCTTTAGGATAAGCACAAATACTTAAAATCCGCTTTCCCCTTATAATTCAGCAAGTAAGGCTTCCAGTACTTTTTCATCCATCTTTACTTTTACCATACCGATTGGATGGAAGCGCTGGTCATTAATCGCCGCGAAAAGAATCGTGTATACTCCATTGCCTTCTGGAATTAAACAAAGTGGTGTCCGCATCGTATTCCACCATTTTTTAATCTTTGTATGAATGGGCATATAACGCGCTTCACTCCAGTGCAATCCATCTTTAGACAATGAATAACCCATCATATTTACAAAATGATGCGTTTTATCATCCGGGCCACCGTCGAAAACTGCGATATAGGCTCCATTTTTAAGTCGATACACAAGTGGATTTTCTATAAATTCCGGATTAATACTTTTTACCGGATTAATCGTTGTGTCCAGGCGTTCCCATGGGCCGTCCATAGATTTTGATTTGGCCAGTCCTATATACCAACCGGTCCCACTTTTGTCGGGATAATCAGCGCGCTTCAAAAAAGGATAAGCGCCTGCATAAAACGCCAACCAACCATTTTTAACCGGGAAGGGATAAAAAGAGGCTACCCCCTGTCGTCCTTCCCAGAGCTGGGAGCTAAGACCCGGTTCCATTATTAATTGCCCTTCGTCATAAGGACCGCCAATGCCTTGAGGACCTTTCGTCTGAGACTTCGTACACCAAATCCTGCCAAAGGAATGATTTGGTGCAATCTCCCTGTCTACTGTATAGGTCAGATAATATCCATACCAGCGGTCTTCCTTCTGATTAAAAACCGCATTATAAGACCAGATGGCCGCTCTTCGGTCATTCATAGGGTTATCGTCGGGAGCCACCGCATACTTTCCACTTGCCTGATAAATGGTGCCTATTCGTTTCCAGTGAATGGCATCCGTGCTTTCCCAGTGGCCAATTCTTGTCTTCACACGGTCAAACTGTGGCCCTACTCCTGCTTCGCCAGCGCGTTCTGTCGGGAATAGGTGATACTTATCCCCAACCTTAACAACTGTTCCGCCTTCAAAGCCGCCCTGTATACCTTCTGTCCCGGGCATACCTTTATTAATTACAGGTGTATCTGATCCCCCAATTATCTCAAAAAGCGGTTTGCCATTAACGAATCCATCAGTAAAATAGGGCCGCCAATGCCGTCCATCCGGCATATGGGCATTACTGTAAGTCAAACTCTTTTTCGCTGTTACCACACCAACCACAAATCCATGCTCATTTTGACAATCCACGCTTTGCCATCCTTTATTGTAAGGAACCATGTAAACACTATAAGGTGGCAATCCCGTAAGGGTAAGTGCACTGTCTATAAATAGTTTTGCATTCGGAAAGGAAGCTGATTGTCCGGCCGGTAAGGCTATTAATACCAGCGCATCTTCCTGAAATTTCAAAGACACATTTTTAACGGCTCCCTTTGCACCTTTAAGATTCATTAATTGGGGCGCGATCCTAATAATAGCATTCTTTTTACCAGAAAATGGATAGCAGGGATTAATAATCCGCAATATACTGCCGGTATTAGGTTTCAACTGGAAGCTGACTTCACTGCCTTGAAGGCCTCCGAAATTGTCTTGCTGACCAGCACCATCAAAAGTAAAAAAAAGTGTAAAACAAATTAAAATCCCAAAAAACCTCCCATTGCTTATGTTCATCATAGTCTAAAATTGTTGCAGATAAATTTCACAGGTCGCATTTTTAATTCAAAAGCCTTCCACAATTGTGTTCATCGAAAATATAAAGTTCAAAATATTGCGTAACCATCGGCAACGCTCAATTAAAGCTAATTCAACCGCTACATGTCTATCCGAATGGCGACTAATCGCCAATTTCAGATCCCGTCAGTTGTCCGGGATAATATAAAAAGAAATCGTTTTCATTCACCGATAATCGGGGCCTGTCCCTCCTCCCATTTAAAACCCCGAAAGCATTTAATCAGATACCAGGTATTAGACCAAAGTCTAGTTGAATTCGTCTTATGATTAATACTTTCTATAAATGCTTGTATCCTCCGGTATAATTAAATATTGAAACAGATCTAATGCAATTCTGACACTAAAGAGGCATTTTAAACATGGGATTATTCGAATACGCTTACCATATGCACACTAAACAAGGAACCAATCGTAACGCTCACTCCTCCTTTCAAATATACTTAGAGCTTTGCTAATAATTGCTGTCCCGTCTTGCAAAAAAGGTAATATTTACGCAATCGTTCCCAGAAGGATTCACTCAATAGCAGATCAATCAGACAAGCTATCAGATGTCAGATAAACAAGTGCTTTGGTGTTGGTGTTGGTATAGCTTCAGCAGATGGCCAGCATATTTTAAACATTGATATCAATACTACTGATTCTTATAATGGACATTGCCGGGTGCGGTATCCGGCACTACCGGTCTTATCGCTTCTTTCTTTATTTTGCTCCGTCTAATTGAACCCTTTGGAACAATGGACAATCCATTCACGTCTCTGAGCACCAGGACAGGTGCATCCGAATGTACTTTTGCATTTAGACTGTTTAAGCTTAAGCCATTGACATCTTCCGCAATAACGGCCGGCCGCAGTTCATGTCCCAGCACGCCTATCTGCACATTATTCAACTGAATACCGCTGGCATGCCGTATGAAGAATCCGTAGGCCGGCATAATGCCAAAGCGCTGTGGTTCAGGATAATCCTTAATAAATTCGGGAACCTGCCTGTGAATTTTTCCATCTGCCACATCCAGTGGCCGGTACCAGATGCGGATATTATTGAATGATACATCCTCAACCCTATAACCAGGTATACCGGCAATGATTGATGAAAATCTCGAGTCTGCATCATAAACATTCACGTTGCTTATTGACACGCGACGCAATGCCCCTGGCTTTTTATCTTGAGGACCGCGCATGCGAGCACCGAGTCTCAGGAAAAAAGGACTGTTTGTCAGGTCGCGCATTGTAATATTATTAATGGTAATATCTTCTAACAGCGCACCGTCTACAGTTTCAAGTGCCAGACCACGGGAATGTACAAATACGCAATCTCCAATGGCAATATTCTTAAACCCGCCATTACTCTCCGTACCCAGTTTTATCCGCCCTGTAGGTCCTTCATGATCCGGAACTAATGCAGACTGTTCTTTTTTAAAGCTGCCGTCCAGGAAAGTCCCGAGATCAAAACCACTTACCTGACATCCCGTAATGGTAATATTTTCAGTGGACCGGGCATAACCCAGGGCATAGGAGCTTTTTAGACAAATGGCGTCATCCCATGGAGAATTAATGGTACAATCAGCTATTCTTACATTGTGACAACAATCAATATCCATCCCGTCCCGATTGGTGTCCATCTTCAGGTTTTCAATCGTCAGATTATCCACACCTGTGGCGAGAATACCAAAATGTCCACCAAGGTAGATGGTAAAATCCTTCAACGTCACATTACGACAAAGTTTTAGCGCAATGGCCTTATTTCCCTCACCGATACGCTTTGGCGTATCACGTGTAAGCCCTTTACCATTGATCATTCCCGGTCCAAGTATAGAAATATCCTCCAGGTTTTCACCCCAAATTAAACTATTTCGAAAGTGACTATGCCCAAAATCCTGATATTTCAGGTCACCCCACAGATTCGCCTCAGGAGCGTCGTAATTACCAGCTCCGGATACATACTCGGCTGCGAGCAAAACGGCTCCCTGATCAAGATAGAGACTGACATGGCTTTTTAAATGAATAGAATAGGAGGCATAAGTGCCAGCGGGAAAAAAGACGGTACCGCCACCCGCGTTTGCAGCAGCCTCTATTGCTTTATTAATAGCATCCGTATCAAGGGTCTTCCCATTACCTGTCGCACCAAAATTTTTGATGTCAAAAATATGCGTGGAGACTTGCCCATATGTTGCAAGGGACAAGCATATTGTGATACTCAAAATAAAAATCCTTCGCATATGTATCTTTTTCAAGTTATTCTTTTGGTTTCCAATTTGTCGCTCGCCCTGAAAAAATGACCCAATTTAAATCTGCTTCGGATCCAATACAAAAGCCAACATCTGGAAAAACAAATTCATAGATTAATAAATAGCCTTCACACAAAACAAATATACCCTCATTTTTTCCACCTACTATTTGGCTTTGCCAGCTCAATATTTGGCCTGGGCGCTCTTTTCATATCCTCGCCAAGATAAAAACTCAGATGAGGTGGCTGGTTGTATGCCACATTCTGCCAGGCGATGCTGAGCCGGTATTGAGGATCATGCATAAGGGTATAAAGCCGATGCGGCGTTGGGATCTTAGTGGTATAAATACGCAACTCATTTACTGTGGGGCAGATGAAGAGCTCCTCTCTCCAGTCGCCAATAATATCTGCGCTTAAAAGGGGTTTTTCACGAAAGCGAACTTTTGCTGCCTGTGGGACATCAAAGATGGTACCTACGCCGTATTTGTCAATCTTGTTTCCTTGCACCAACTCTCTCGTAAAATCGCCATCCCACCAGATCATAAAAGCATTAGAAGTTGGGTTTGGACCGATCTTCTCGCCTTTCATGTTGCGTAGTCCATCAGATCCGGACCACCACATTTCAGCACCCGGATTATGGGGGTCTATATTGCCTGACACGCCTCTTCCAACATCCTTATCGATCGAACCTTTATAATATACTTCTCCTGTACGGGCGCTATAAACCGTCACTCCTGGACCGGCACCTAATACATACCCGGAGTCTCCTTTTGAATGATCTTCTATTTCATGAATACCAAAAACCTCCAATCCAGGATGTGAGAGATCAAGGTCTCCTACATGTAAGGCGTCACCATGACGAAAACCAGTAGAAAACAAACCCTTGCCGTTATCGTCAACGACCATGGAGCCGTACACGATCTCATCCTTTCCGTCATCATCCACATCAGTCACTGAAAGGTTATGGTTTCCCTGTCCTGAAAATGGATTTTTGCCATCTTTGGTATCAAATACCCAACGCGATGTCAGTTTACCATTCCGGTAATCCCATGCCGCTAGTACTGTTCTTCCATAATAGCCGCGGCACATCACAACGCTAGGCAATTTACCGTCAAGATAGGCTGCGCAGGCCAAAAAGCGATCGACACGGTTGCCAGTATTGTCAGTACCACCGTTTCCTCCTGGTCCGCCCCAACCATCTGTTGGATATCGTGATGGTATATAATCAACGGTTGCAAGGGCAGCACCGGTTAATCCATTGAAAATAGTAAAGTATTCCGGACCGTCTAGAACTTTGCCCAGTGTTCGGGTGTCTCTGCTTCGGTAATCTTTTGTAGCATCACCGATCACGTTTCCTATACCGTCAATCGTCCCATCAGCCGTTTTCATGGCTATCTCGGCTTTGCCGTCGCCATCCATATCAATCACAATAAACTGTGTATAGTGTTCTCCCTCTCGGATATTTCTGCCAAGATCGATCGTCCAGAGCAGCGTTCCGTCTAATCTGTAAGCCTGCAGCAGCGGTTTGTCTGTTATCCCACTAAAGGAATTATCATAACCTTTGCCTGCCTGGTGCACGATGAACTCATACTGGCCGTCTCCGTCCAGATCGCCAACAGAAAAATCCTGTGGGTGATACCCCATTGGTGTTTTTAGGGGAACCGAAAGATACTCCCGCACCGGCGCATTTGCAGCAATAATAAAAGGCTTGCTTGGACTTGCTTCTTTACCACCAACCACCGCTTTTACAATATAAGCGGTACTTTTTGTCAGGTCTGCCTTTGTATCTACAAAATAGGTTCCCTTAATTATAGGCCGCGCATTCAACTTTATAGCAGGCTGGCCCCCAGTCGCACGATAGACATTAAAAGGTAGATTTTCTGGTTCAGTACCCAGTAAGCGCCAGCTGATAAAAACCGAGTCGGAACTATTTCGAATGGCCACTACGCCTCGGTCAAGGTTCTCCATAATACGTTGGCCGTAGAGCGAGGTGGTCAAAAAAAACAGCAACAGGTAAAGGGAGTGCTTTTTCATTTTTAACTTCATTGCGTCTGATTAATTAATGGGTTCCAGTCGTATTTCTATAATTTTAATAATAATCTGATTGAGATGTTTTTTTTTAAAATTATTTTAATTAGTGCTTTTCCTATCAATAATTGAGTTTATCCGTTTTATTATCGCCTTATTCCTCTTGGTTGATAGCAGGCGATAATACGATCCTTTACGCTAATTCAGAGGCCCGTATGCCCAAAATACAAGTGCCGTAATTACTTATCGTAATTCAAATTCCATTTGAATTACGATAAGTATAAATATAAAGGAATATCCGTATAAAAGACATTTTATCAATTAATAACTCTCTTTTAAAACAACCTCTGCTCCTGCTTAGCTTTTTACACTGTTTTAAATTGGACCAGAATTTATAATATCACTAATGCTACTTAGCTTGATATTCCAGCGATGAAAAAACAAATGTTGGTGCATTACCGCTTCAACATTCCCGGATCGGCAACATCACTTGACGCAGGAGGAGAATTCAGAATAACAGGTGCGACATACCGCGTAGGCACCCAAAGATCAAGTTCGGTTATCGAGGCCTTATTTTGCGGGTCAAATTTTGTCGAGGCCATATAATCCATTATCGACCTCCAAAGCGATGCGGCTGCCGGATGACGCTCAATCGCACTGTCCGACAGATCAAAGGATGTGACCATCAACTTCCCTTTGCCGACCTGGCACTCGAACAGCATCGATAGGCGAAGATTTCGGTTCCAGTCGTCGATCGGCTGAACCACAGAAATCAACTTGGGAGAAAGGGTTTCCATATTCATCGCAACAGTTTTTGGAAGCAAACTTACCCACTGCCAGTCGCAACAACTTTCCGTAGGAAATCCAGCAAGCGCTTCGTGGTCGGAAGCATTTAGTAGCCCAAGCATCCATGTCCGACTGGGATTCATCAGCCGGTTCCAGAAGATGGGCGTGGTCGATAAGCTTAGATCACGGCTCGGATTTTCGGGCGCGCCTGATAAGAAAAGTACCTTCCCGCCGGCTGCCAGGCGGGCCTTTGCCTCAACCCAAGAGCTAGAGACCAGAACGTCCGAAGGGGTTTTGGTGTTGATTGACTGCGGGTAAAGCCAAAAGGTCCATTGATTGCTGAAACCGGTACCGGCAAGATTCAGAATGAGTGAGTATGAGGCTGGCGCAGGCAGTTTCGAAAGATATGCAGAGATGGTTCCCAAAGCCTGGCCGTTACCGCGCGCCAGGTCAATGGTGGGAAGGTTGCCCTTCATCATAGATTTTCCGCTACCGTCAACAATCTGCCAGGTGGGCGTAACTGCCGGAAGCACTTTAGGTCCGAAATGTGCGACTTCGGCACTCGCCGTCAGGCTTTGATCGGTCGTAAATACGCGGTCCTTCAACCGGACCAGAGGTACCGTAGTATTATTAAAGCGTCTGAATTCATCAGCGGTCACATAACCCTTTTCTTCCCAGAAAGCGTCGAGCATACCAATCAACGCGCCGCCTTGACCAAGGTAATCGTGCAGGTCCAGCAACTCATAACCCGAATAGGATGAGGTACGCAGCAAGGCTTCGATCTCCTCTTTATAACAGGCTACCTGGAAACGTCCCGAAGCATGGGCCAGTGCCTTATTCCTCGTGAGAATACCATGCGCTCTGGCACTGTCTCGCATGATGATATAGTTGCCTGGCTGCATATAAGGAACCTTGCCGGAATCGACACCTTTAGGGAATGCAGCATAGCTGGCTTGCTTTCCGTTGAACTTTTCGATAATCCCAAAGTCGGGGTAAGCGCAGTACTGACCGATTTCATGGCCGATGCAAGGAACGTTAGTGCCAAGTCGCACCTTTCTCAGCCCTTCTTCGTAATCCAGTCCGAACCAGCCTCTGGGGCCACGCGCCTCTGAGCCCGTGACAAGAAAGTCTGCAGCGAAAGGCGTGCCTGGTCCTTGTGGAGGTTTGGCCCACCTGCCCGTACCATCAGTATAGAGGCGGCGGGCATCAACTTTTCTCCAGGCATTATCCCATACAGGAAGTTGCTCGTTATAATGGCCGGCCGGCTCGTTGGTGGCACCCAACATAACGAAGGAAGGATGATTGCCATAGGCATTCAAGAGTCGTGCAGTCTCATCATTTAGCACTTCTAGCATGTTGCCATCCTTATCGAATGAGTTCCACATGCCGCATTCTGGCTGTAAATAGAAGCCTAATTCGTCACTGGCGGTAAAGGCCGCTTCGGGTGGACACCAGGAATGGAACCGCATACCGTTCAGGCCCCAGGACTTACATATGCCGATGATCTTTTTCCAGGTAACGACATCTGTCGCTGGATATCCAGTCAACGGGAATCCGCCTCCATCGTGTGTAGCGCGTAAATGGAACTGCTCACCATTCAGCAAAATCCGGTTACCATCCGTCTTTATTTCACGCATGCCGAAGGTGATCTTCCGGCCATGTTCGGCCGATTCCCCGCGAAGGGTCAGCGATAGATGCTGGAGTTCAGGGGTAAACTCCGACCACAGACCTGCTTTTGGCATGGGCACGTCGATGACCGCCCTTCCGCCAGTCTCGTCCCATGAAACCGGTACAGACAGCACACCTGCAGAAAGATTGCCCTTTCCGGTCTTACCGGTCAGATTGCCGATCGAAACACGAATCTGTGCCGATTTGTCGGCAAGACTGGGGAACACCTGGGCATCCCTAATCCAAACCGGCGAAGTCGCTGACAATTCGATCCTGCCTACGATTCCGTTCCAGGTTGACCCTTCCGCATCAGAAACTGCATGCCCATCGGGACGGTAAGGCGGCATCAACATTCTATTGTCTATGCGAATGGTCAGTTGGTGGCGCCCTGGCTTTAAAATGCCCAGATCGAACTCATGAGGAGCCACGAGCGAACGATTGCTGCCTATCAGCTTGTCGTCAAGATAAATATCAGTTTGCCAGCGCGTCCTTTCAAGCATTAGTTCAATACGTTTTCCGTCCCATTTCAACGGAATATCGATATCCTTTTGGTACCAGGCCACGCCCAGATAATGACGTACAGGCTGCGATAAGTAAGGTACTTGAATGTTTCCAGGCACGGTATAGGGCTTGTATTGCGGCAGAAGATACCAACGCATATCGCGAGGGAGCGCTGCGACAAACTTCGTATCCGTCGTAATTTCTTCGCCGAATCCCTGGGTTTGCAAAATGCCAGGCAAAGAGATCTTGGTATCTGCCTGCAGCTGCTTGCTGAACCAGCCAGCAGCTGCACCCTCATCCTTGAGATCCATCGCAAACCGCCAGACGCCCGCTAAAGAAATGGCACCGTCAGCTGGCGGCTGGGCCGCGACCGCTTTAGCAAAGAGCGCGGTTTTCGGATAAAGCGCAGCCGCCAGCGTAGCAATGCCAACTGTTGTCTTGGCAAGAAATAAACGTCGATTCATCGAATCTTTTTTATAATAAGTCATCACTAATATTTATAATTCTCAAATATATTATTTCCATTTTTGCTCGGCAAACCATCAGTTCGGATCGTCTTAACGCCTCGACAAATTTCTTACTGCTAATAAATCATCGGAATAGCTTTTAACCTATTCGCTTCACTTAACGTACAACCCTATCCTTCCCGGCAGTTGGATATGCAGCAGCCAGCGCCTTCGCCTCGGCACCTGTGATCGGCAGGATCGTACCGTGCTTGGGTAGCGGGTCAGGAAAGTTGACTGGAACAACTTCCCATTTCGGATTTTCTAAACTTTTGGTGCGCAAAGCAACATAGGTTTTATCTGGTATCCACCGCTCCATCCAAAGATAGTAATAATCACCATTGATATCACCTTGGTTAGCCTTGAATGTCAATGGTGCTTCGGATTCGTTGATGCCGGCCTTGGTGCCGATACAATAATCGATCGTCTCCCATTGATCGCGGGGGGCGCGAAGGTTTTTTGATCGCTCTTCAACGATGTCATGGCAGTTATTGTGCGTTTTATCGATTGACTTGGTGAATCGGTAGTACCAGTCTCCTACCTTAGTTACTGTGCAGTCAATCCGCCACTCATCAGGTTGCCAGATTTTAGCCTCAGTGAAAGTCACAAAATCTCTTGTAGTGGCATACATCGGGGTGTAGTAAGTGTTGCTGTCAAGCCGGGAGGTCCAGAAAACGACATAGGCACCGATCGATTGGTCCCAAAAGGCTTCCGGGGCATAAGTGTTCTGCACGTTCGGCGGCGACACCAAGGCGTCCCGCTGGTGCGACCAATTTACCAGATTGTGAGACTCCCAGACCTGGATGTACCGTTTACGATCAGGTCCTTTAGTGCCGTTGAACCATTTGAGATCAGTCGCCATCAGGTAGTACGTATCCCCGCCGGGCGAACGGACGATAGACGGGTCCCGCAAACCCGTTGTTCCGAATTTTGAGCTGAATATGGGTTTTCCGCTATTTAACTCCTGCCAATCCAGTGCATTATTACCTTTCGAGAGGCTGAAATAAATCTTCTCGTCAGAGAAGGTGAAATGAACGAAAAGGTAGGCCTGATTTTTAGCTTTCCTGAATGCTTTGACAACGCGAACCGGAATATCCTTGAAAGCTGTCGCCATGCCTTTTGTGATCTTTGCGTGCAAAACGACCTTCCGATCGCGATTTTTCGGCCGGGTGACTATTCCGCTCGCTGTCACGAGCTCTTCATTCCCGGAAGACCATGTCACCGTCACACCATCGATATTATTTGGCAGGGTCAGGTTGCCGTAAGCCGCCGCTGCGTTAACCACAGCGAGTTCAGTCGCGACTACTTTCACTGCCGCCTGATCGTCGGTTTGGGCTACGGCTACCATCGACGACAGCAATGCTGCTGATAGCAGCGCGGTTTTCACAAACATCAGAGCATTTAAGTTCATGCTACTTAAAAAATACGCTGACCTCCTTATGTAGTTTTTCTGGTTCATCTTGAAATTGATTGGACTGCTAAAACCAGCCCGCGATTATTTTATTGTAAAGGTCTTCTCAATCCCTTTCAATCCTGCTGCTGTAATTTTTAACCTTACGGTTCCGGCTGTTTGTCCTGAGCGTAAAATAGCCATCGCAAAGCCGTTGTGCAATACTTTTGTATTGCCTGAAAACAAATCATCACTTGAATGATCACCATTATCCACCGCGATCAAACGCGCTGCTCCACTTACCTCAAAAGTAAGTTCACCAGTTGCAGTAGGCACTTTACGCCCTTTGCTATCAATGGCATAAACCTTTACATATTGAAGATCCATACCATCAGCTTTCCATGCTGGATTTTCAGTTTCTATCTTTAATCCAACTGCTTTCCCAGTCGTTTCCAGTTCATCTTTTGCTACCACTTTACCTCCTATTCGGGCAATCGCGGCGATTTTCCCAGGTGTAAATGGAATGTTTTGCCAAAAAATGACATTGCGTTTTTTTAGGTCAGTAGAATTTTGCTGTACTCCGAAAGATTTTCCATTCACCAATAATTCTACCTCGTCGGCATTGGTGTAGGTATAGATGTCGTACTTTTTCTCTGCCTGTCGATTCCAATGCGAAGAAATATATTTTCGCCCCACGACCACATCATTCCAGAGATGCGATTCAGCTTTACTGTCAACCACACCGATATGCACTAAAGGCTCGTCCTTGAAAATGCTTTTAATAAGATAGGCTTGTGGATTAGGCTCCAGTGAATGATTGAAAAATGAATAGTCCCATCCCTTTCTTGGCCAACCGCTGGATTCACCCCAATATTCTATGGCTCCCCAATATGCCAATCCCACCATTTTGTCTCTGTCCATTCCGAAATAAGGGGCCGCCAATTCATTCGTTACTGCCTCACTTTGATAAATGATCATGTCTGGAGCCTGTTTCAGATACTGCTGATAATCCCGCCAGGTATAGTTGAAACTAGCGACATCGGTTACAGTTGCCAGTTCGGGCGGAACGATATTGTCTTTAATATTGAATGCCGGGTCATGTTTAACGATACCTCCGGCACGGGCAGGATACATAGCCACTGTTGTTCTACGGGTCGGATCGTAACGTTTAGCCACCACATCTAAAATCCTGTAAGTAGTAACGCCCCAATCCCCTGTTGGAAATCCCCAGCGCTCTTCCTGAAACTGTAATTCGTTTCCAAAGCTCCACATGATAACTGAAGGATGGTTCCGGTCCCTGGTGATCCATTCCTTTACATTTTTGTACCATAAATCATTCCATGGGGCACTTCCTGCCCAGGCAACAGAGCTACCCCATTTATCATACAATTCATCTACGATCAGAATTCCTTTTTCGTCAGCAAGTTTCAAAAATGACTGCGAATAGGGGTTGTGCGAAGTTCTTATACTATTAAAGCCAAAGGCTTTAATTCTGTCCATCATTCGGCTAATGGAAGTTTCGTAAGCAGCCACACCCACAGCTCCCAAGTCATCATGATTGG
>DATJDF010000535.1:0-1893 GCA_035497555.1 Arachidicoccus sp.
AATTCTATGATCCAATGATTTTTATGGTTTTAGCTGCAAAGTGCCTTTGCCTCCTAAATTTACGACGATTGAATTGGAACACACTGCCTTGCTACCGTTATTTTTGGCGAAACATCACTGCCGTTATTGGTGACTAAGATAGAAGTTAGGAAAACCTGCCTAAAGAGCTGGAGCCACCTTACAGCCTTTTCCAATAAAATTAAGGCCGGCTACTTATTGCACTACTGCGTGCGTAAGTAACCGACCTTAGCTTTTATAAATGTAATACGAGCCTGCTAGTTTTTTTTAACCTATAGCGCCTTTTTAAGGTCCTCCCATTTAACGACCCAGGATCCGTCCTTTGGCCATCCAGGTTCCTGAACGCCGTTATCACCATCCCAGCCTGCAGTCATCATGGCAACAGCATATAAGAGTCCGCCATTGGCCGGAAAATACGGATAGGGATTACCGCCACCGACCAGACCGTGCACATCAAAGTTAAATTTCTTGGATGGATGCAGCAGCATGTCTACAGCATCAATAGGACGATCCAGTCTAGCGGCGCACATAGCCATCATCGGAAAATCCCAGCCCCAGCCAGTATCAAATTTCCAGACGTCCAGTACTTTTTGAAAGGTCTTGTTCATGATCCTTTTATTAACACCATCACCGGGTAGCATACCATAGATGCCCGTCATGGCCGGATGTTCAAAATTGAATTTGGTCCACATGTTGTCAATGTTTTCCCATTGTACATAGAGGCTATCCTCTACAGGTATAGGTGCCAGTTTGTTCAAGACTTCAGCCCACTCAGGTTTTACCCCGAGTTTTAACCGCTCCCGCCACTGCTGGGCAATACGAAGACCCACTCTCCAGTAAGCCAGTTCAAAGGCCGGGTTCTCTGTTGTCAGTGCATCGTTATTTTCGGGGACCGTTTTGATCGGTGGCCCTAAAACATATTCATTTCTGCTTTTATCAAAATAGGGATAGGAAGCCATAAAATCTGCGGTCATATCCACAATTTTAGCCCATTTTTTGAGCGTTTTAAGGGTTGGATGCGCTCTGTAATCAAGTTCAGCAAAAAAGAGGGGATGCGGTTGTTGCCAGATTAAATAAGCATGCGTAATATACGGCCATTCTCTGCCATCCGGTCCAGTGCATTTTGGCCACCTCGCGCCCTTATACCCCTGCAACTTAGCTCTTTGGATGGAGGAGGTCAAGTTATCAGCATACACGTGCAGGCTGTTGTTTAAAAGCGGCTGGCGGTCCCATAAACTGTAATGAGCAGCATGCCACCAATACATCTCATAATGGAATCTGCCGTACCAGCTATTACTGACCAGCCCTGTCTCCTGCGGCGGATAATTTCCAGCGGCATTGATCGCCATTTGATACTCCGATAGTACAATTCTGCGCTCCAGTTCAAACCATCTTGGATCCTTGCTGCCGGATAAATCAATGGCACCGCCACTGTTCCAGAAGGCGGCCCAGTGTTTTATGCTACTGTTTTTAATCGCAGCAAAGCAGGGGAGGGAAGTGCTTATTTTCGAAGGCGAAAAAGCAAAAACATATTCCACCGTGTTTATATTACTGGTAGTCATGGCAGGGTGTAAAATAAACCGGTGTGTGGCCTGCTTTTCTATTGTTCCATTTCCGGTCCATTTACATGCGACCTGATAAGTCGTACTGTCTAGTTTCCGGTTAAATATTACCGAATTTCTGCTAACCCTGGATAATGTTGTCTGATGTAAATTCGGCTTTGTATAATCTGAGCCATTACTAAAATATTCCAGACTGGCATAGGGAAATTCAATAAAAATGCTTAATCTTTTTAAGGGGATTAGCTTGGACTCGATTTTAAAGCCAAGAATATCTTTGTCTGCATCACAAGTTGTTATCACTTTTACGGTTTCT
>DATJDF010000536.1:0-6546 GCA_035497555.1 Arachidicoccus sp.
ACATTTTCATCAGCCCCCTGGATATAGTTCCTGTTATCCAGGTCTCCAAAATTATAACCCCCTTCATATTTCCATGTGTCCGGCAAATAGAGATAGCGTGCGCCGCCAATATTATCATTCCCTACTTTGCCGTAGGAACCTCTGAGTTTTAGAAAACTGATCAGATCATTTTTAGGATAGAAAGACTCATTACTGATAATCCAGGCCCCAGAGTAGGAAGGAAAAAAACCGAATCGCTTACCCTCCGGAAAATTTTCTGAACCGTTATAACCCATATCAAATTCCGCAATATATTTATTGGCAAACCCGTAATGCACTCTTCCGGCAAGACTCTCATAAGCATGTGGAAGATCATACTGTAAATCAGGATCATACTTCTTTTCCTTACTGCCCAATACCAGCCCGGAAATCGCATGTTTACCGAAGGTACGGTCATAATTCATAGAAACCTCTCCATAGAGTTTACGCCATTTTCCGTTGAAATAATCCCCCCATCTTTGCGGAGGAGTGGCATCATTGAGCTGTACCAGGATAGGATCCAGCTTGTCTCCATTTGGATTTTCCCGGATACCATACCAGAGCGGCTTATTATTTCCACCGGATGCGCTGGAAAAATAACTGTCATAAGATCCCAGCCCCTTTACGGAAAGCCCCTTTGTCAGTTTATCAAGTTTATAAGTAAATACAACCGAAGAATTCAAAATACTGTTATTCGTAATATTGTAATTGTTGCTATTCTCCAAAGCATACATTGGATTCAGTTGATCATTCTGATTATTGAATGGTACGACGTACTTACCATCAATAATTCCCGGAGATGCCAGCGGGGTAGACCAGAGAATACGTTTTTCCCAAGTATACTGATCATTATCCATCCCACTGATCATCACAAACTGTGCAGCCAGATTAACCGATACCTTAAAATCTTCTGTTACATCAAAGTCAAAATTTCCACGCAGATTATAGCGGTTCTTTTTAAATTCCATTTCATCCGGGAAAGTCAGGTAATCAGTTTTGAATAAGCCGCCCTGATTAAGATAACCTAAGGAAACAAAATATCGCATGAACTTCGTGCCGCCGGTTATATTGGCATTTGCCTGACTCATCGGTGTAAACTTCTTGAAGATCTTGTCCACCCAATTGACATCCGGATGAAAATAAGGATCATAATTTGGATTGACAGATCCATCCGTCAATTTTGGGGTATGTACATTTTTGTAATAAAGCAGATCCTGGTCTGAATAATAAATATTCGCTTCCTTTTTCCAGTTAGCAGAACGTTTTTTAATAAAATCGTCCCATGTATGGATATCGGCGTCCCCTGCATGGTTAATCCAGTAGGTCTCGAAGCTCTGTTCATTCAGCATGGTAGCATAATCAAAAGACCCGACAAACTCCGGCATATTCGTAAACTCCGTAATGGCCGTCTGCCCTGAAAGACTGATTTTAGGCGCACCTATCTTACCCCTTTTTGTGGTAATCAGGATCACTCCATTTGCGCCCCTTACCCCATAGACTGCCGTTGCCGAGGCGTCTTTCAATACACTGATAGATTCCACTTCATTCGGATCAATGTCATCATAGGTATCCCGGGCAATACCGTCCACCATAATTAACGGCGCCGTCTGACCCGTATAAGTCCCGATACCGCGGATCGTCAGTGTCGCACCATCCGAGCCGGGTTTGCCTGAACTCTGTAAGGCTACCAGGCCCGCCAACTGGCCTTTTAAAGCAGTACTTATATTAGCAACAGGAGCTTTGACCAGTTCGGCTCCGGAGACAGTACTGATGGCAGCTGTTAGAAATTCCTTTTTCTGTGTGCCGTAACCGACCACTACAATCTGATCCAGATCGGAAGGCTGTACCTTAAGCGTTACAGATATAGATTTCATTCCATGAACCTCCACTTCCTGTTCGAGCATACCCACAAAACTGAATACCAGGGTGCCGTCCTCAGGCACCTTACTTAATTGATAAGCGCCCAGATGATTGGTTGTAGTTCCGATCTTGGTGCCTTTAACGACAACTGACACATCTGGCAAAGGTTTGCCTGTTGTGTCAGTCACATAGCCGTGGACTTCCATCAATGCCCGAACAACAGGCTGTTGTTGGGATGAATGCGTTAATCTTTTGACGACAATAGCTTTATCGGCTATCGTATAAGTAAAAGGTTGATCTTTAAAACATATGCCAAGCACTTCTTCCAGGGAAGCGGCTTTGACAATAACAGTTACTGGTTTAGCTCCTTGTAAAACCTCATTGGTATATACAAACTGGATTCCACTTTGCTTCCATATATCATGGAAGATTTGCCTGATAGAGGCATTTTTTTCATTAAGCGTAAGCTTTTGGGAATAACCTTTCGCACTTAACTGTGCGACAACCAGCACCAAAACGAAGGTTAATTTAAATATTCGTAATATTTTGGTAAATACACCAATCGGCAAGACATGATTCGCCTTAAAATACATAGCTTTGCTGTGTTTGGGTTAAGAAATAATGTAACATTTATCTTTTACTGAATTCAACGTTGACCCGAATTCTTGCCGTTCCGAGGTAGGAGCCGGAACGGCTTTCTTCATTTGGCCATTTCTATTTTCGCATCTTATATTTTTTTGGTTTAATTATTTAATTTCCATGGTATTCAGCTATGCACTGTGACAGTTTTACCTGTAATCCTAAAATGAACTTTCCCAGTTGCTTCCAACATATTCAATATCTGATGGATGTTGTTATCTCTGGTAATAATGGCTGAAAAAAGATCACCTGGGACAGCCCCTTCATAATGAATATCAACATCATACCATCTGCTAATTGTTTGCATGATGGATTTGATATTCTGGTCGCTAAAATAGAATAACCCCTCTTTCCAGGCGATTGCCTGTTCAAGGTTTACATTGCTTGTATGCTTAAGATTCCCGGCTCCATCCATACTTGACTCCTGACCTGGCTTTAGCATCATGGCCCCACCAGCAGAACTGACTTTGACAGAGCCCTCAAATAGCGTCGTTTTAATTCCAGCATTATCATCATAAGCCTGAATATTAAAATGAGTGCCATATACCTTTACTTCCATCTGGTTATCCGTCTTTACAATAAAAGGCTTCAAGGCATTTTTAGCAACCTCAAAATAGGCTTCTCCATGCATTGTTACAATTCGGCTATCTTTTAAGAAACGCGTAGGATAAGTAAGGGTAGATGCAGCATTCAGCCATACTTTCGTTCCATCCGGTAGCACAATCTTATACCGGCCACCTCTGGGGGTAGTCATTGTATTGAAATGAATACTATTATCTAAATTCTGGAGCTTATCAACCGCATATACCAACTGCCCATTTTCAACTTTATGGATATTCACACCCGGCTGATCGGCGATCACACCATTGCCCGTATTATCCAACACAATGGTCTTTCCATTGTCCAGGGTGAGCATTGCCTTATCTGTTCCGGAGTGTATGGTTTCATCTGGCTGCACGCGCGCTATCCTTTCTATCGCAGCGTGTTTATCTTTTTGAATAAGCATAAAAAAGACGGCACCTATCCCGATAAACAACAGCAGTATCGCCGCAGCCCGTTTCCAGTTGTAAAGATTGCTGCCTTTATTATTATTTTTGAATGTAATTCGGGGGTCTCCTAAATGTTGCAATTTATCAGCAGCCAATACCTCATCCACCAATCCATCAATATTCATGTGTGCGACTGTCTCAGTCAAATTTAGCGGCTCTTGAATACCGGTTATGCCCAATACTTCGTCTACAAGTTGAATATTTTCTAACCCCTCCTCACTCCCTATCCAATCCAGTAATTCCTGAATTTCAGCTAAAGTAGCAGTTTTAGCTTCCGCCTTCCTAATAAGTTCTTTTATATGTAATTCCGTTATTGCAGTCAATCTGTAAATTTTTAATATTCAATCACCGGACCATGATCTCTTTCCTTTCCATAAGGTAGACAACACAGCCGGGAAATAGTACCTATTGTTGAAAAAATAAATTAAAAAAAATGGAGGAGAGGGTAAGTGATAAAGAAACGAAGCTCCTTCATATAGTAAGGAATAACACTGACTGAAGCGATTAAAATCAAATGCTAAGCAATTGATGTTCAGCTAATGCAGTATATGAAGACAAGGGAGACAACAACCCCGTTTTGTTCGAGTTTTTGCCTAATTATGGACATAGCACGTCCTAATGTATTTTTGACCGTCTGCGTAGACAATTTAAGCTCCTGGGCTATTTCTGAGATGCGTAATCCTTGCTCGCGGTTAAGGCGGTAAACCCGCTGTGCCTGAGGTGGTAAATCGGCAATAACCGTTTGGAGTAATCTGGTGGTTTCCAAATGGTAGACAAATTCTTCCACCCCGTTTTTAGCGATCTGTCCCTGTTGATTCATTTGATTTTGCCGATGTACTAACTGCACCCTTTGATGTTTCAACCAGTTAAATGACTGATGATAAACAATTTGAATTGCCCACCGCCTGGGTTGCACTATAGTATCAAGGCAATCTCGCTTTAACCATATTTTCAAAAAAACGTCCTGTAGCAGATCAGCTACAATAGCTTCATTTTTGGTAATGTGTTGAATGATGCGGCTAAACAGCGGTGCATACAAATGGAATAATTTCCTGAAGGCAAGTTCATCACCTAAAGCAATCTGAAGGAACAGTTCATTTTCTTCTTCGGCAGCTTCCAATGGCCGATCGGTCCCTTTAGGGAAGAAAACGGAGCAATCTGAAGCATCTGTATTTCCTTCATAAGCTTCAGTCGTCTTGTCAATACCTATCTGTATTTGCCTGACCATAGACACTGCATTAAAAGATTTTGAGGCGAAATTGTCGAAATAAATGAAAAGCGATGACTAACTGAAAACGATTCCAAATTTAGACAAATTAATTAATCCACCAAATAAATAATTTCCTTGCGGCCTTATGACACTTAAAAGGCTCTTCAATCCTCTTGGTACATTTATTACAAATCTTCAATCTTGTTGCAGAAGCCTAAGTATTGAATTCTAGGGCCTTTCAACAGCTGCGCCTAATAAGCGAAAAAACGTTTTTGCAAAGAACTTCAGAGGCTTCAAAAACTCAGATATCCCCGCTTTGGAGAAAGAATAACTGATTCCTTAATTTTAGCCGTCATTTATCTGACATCCAAAAGCCTGATATATTATCCGAAGCGAAAAGTTAGTCATCCAAATAATACCTATTAGAAAATCTGACAATCCATCGTTTATTTAAATCGAAAAAAACATAAATAAATTAATATTTTTCGTTCAATTTAATATCAAAACATTTATCGTTATCTTTTTGGATCTTTAAAACATGAGTTTTCATTTCTTTCTCGTAATCGTATGTAAATCCTTTGTTTGATTTTCCTGAAGTCCCGTCAGTAATCACTAAGTCATCAAAGATCAAATTACCATCTATATACCCTTGATTTTTACCATTAAAATCATTCATAAAAATAACAGTAACGGATCTGTCAATTATAGATGAATTACTATTAAGACCTCCCTTATCGTATTGTACAATAACTTTCCCATTGCATGAAGTGGTATTGCCCATCCTACTCTGCGTCAAACAAGAGGTGAATGCCAATAGTAAAATAAAAATCCCTGATATTATATAACATCTTTTCATAACCAAACTTAATTTTGAGATTGTTGAGATTCAAACAATTCATCAATCCGGTCAAACTGACTTTTTAGAAGTGTTCTGCCGTTGTTAGAAGGATTTGTCGGATTGGCATCCGAATTCGTGAGATCCTTCCTGATTGTGCTGGATTTAACTCCTTTTGTTCCTTGTTTTATGTCAGATAAATCTTGTTTCGGGTCAAAAGGATGGCGAAGTTCAGCTGTATGTCCAGCCTCTTATCCAAAGACTCTTGACCATTATTAGGTGATACATTATTGCCAACTACAGAAGCAAAACCGTAAATGATGTATTTCTGTGTATTATTTAATGTGACTGTAACTCCCCCAAAAGCAGATAGCACCATCCATGAAGATAACACTAAATTATGTCAATGGCCTCCCATAGCTTTTCCTAGCATTCTTTAAAATTTCTTGTTCACTCTCGGGTAAAGAGTTCAACCATATTTGCGCAGCTAACTTATGATCTTCTTCAGATATATCAGCTCTCATCATTTGAAAATAGGGTGGAAATGGATTATTTGTAAGATTAATGACTTCAGTTCCACATGATTTTACATCCAGTTTTATGATTGCCTCTTTCCGCTCACCAGAAATTTGGACCTCCTCATTTCCATTCCACTTAATAATAGAGAATAGGTCTTTAAAATAAATTAATGAAGGCCTGCCACAATATATTTTTGTCTTACATATTGTTTGTCCTTTCTCTAGAATCCGAATATAATAATCAAATCGATCCGTCTTGGGAGCAACAACTATACTAGCGACGAGATTTGTATCTTTCTTACAAACACTCTCCTTACAAACAAATTGGAAATTAAAGTTTTCTTTTAATATTTTTTTTCGAATTAATTCCAACTTTTCCTTATCCAATTTGTTATCATGGTCAGCTAGTCTTAATAG
>DATJDF010000537.1:0-3236 GCA_035497555.1 Arachidicoccus sp.
TCATAAGTGTTTGCTGATCATTTTTGTAGTTCTGCAATCTTGCATTTAGCATACACTTTAGAATCCTCCCAAAAAATGCAGCGGTTTGGAGGCCATTCAAAAATAATGTCATTTGTTGCTTCGATTTAGCTTTTATTAGCATTTGGGGCAATATTCTTTAATGATACGTTAATGTTTTTGTATTGTAGACTATTCTGTTCTGGTACTTTTACCTCGATTTACAATCCTGATATATGCTTGTTTAGGATTGATACTATTTGTCCATTAAACTAATACTGTATGCAACAAAAAACCAAGGGACTGCGTTTGAGCTTATTTTGGCCTTACCAATCTCTGTTGATCGCGCTGCTCATTGGATTATTATTGTTACCGCCTAAAACTTCAACTGCACAACAAGCAACCACTGAAGTTTCGGGTATTGTAAGTGATTCACTAGCAAAGCCTTTGTCCAATGTAAGTGTCAAAGTCAAAGGAACGAAAATTGGTACCCTGACGGATGCAAACGGCCATTTCGATCTAAAAATCCCAAGGGAGCAGTCTATTTTGGTGTTCTCCTCTATAGGGTACCTGCCTACTGAAGAGACTGTCGGGGAGCGAACTGTTATTAATGTCACGCTGTCGCTCAACGTTGCCGATCTCGATGAGTTGGTCGTAGTGGCCTATGGCAAGCAGAAGAAGAACTCTGTTGTCGGTTCCATTACAACGATCAACCCTGCTGAATTAAAAATCCCATCCAGCAATCTAACCCAGGCACTTGCCGGGAAATTAGCCGGGGTAATTGCTTATCAGCGCTCTGGTGAACCCGGAGCGGATAATGCTGAGTTCTTTATCCGAGGTGCCACCACCTTTGGATATAAGAAAGACCCACTCATCTTAATTGATGGAATGGAATATACAACAACGGAACTGGCCAGATTAAACGTTGATGACATCGCCAGCTTTTCCATTATGAAGGATGCAACTGCTAATGCCCTGTATGGCGCCCGTGGCGCCAACGGTGTTATATTGATTACAACCAAGCAAGGAAAGGAGGGAAGAGCAAAAATCGACTTTAGGTTAGAAAATTCAATTTCAGAACCTACAAAGATGGTTAAACTGGCTGATCCTATTACCTATATGCGGTTGGAAAACGAGTCCGTATTAACCAGGAACCCATTAGGGATTTTACCCTACCCACAGAGTAAAATAGACAACACGATTTCGGGGGTTAATCCGGATATGTTCCCCGCTGTGGACTGGCAGAAAAAGATGTTTACCAACAGTACCAATAACCAGCGGTTAAATTTCAACCTAAGTGGTGGTGGCAGGGTGGCTACTTATTATATTGCCAGTTCCATCAATCAGGACAATGGCAACCTGAAAGTTGATCATCGAAATAATTTCAATACAAATATTGACCTTAAGACTTATACAATCCGTTCCAACGTAAGTATAAAAGTAACGCCGACTACAACTGCCTTAGTACGTCTTTTCGGCACATTCGACAGTTACACAGGGCCAAGAACCTCCGGTTCGGCCATGTACCTGAATGTAATGCGCACCAATCCGGTCATGTTCCAGCCTTTTTACCAACCGGATTCTGCTCACCGGTTTGTCAATCATATTCTGTTTGGGAATGCAGAAACCGGGAACTATTTTAATCCTTATGCAGATATGGTATCCGGTTACAGGCAGTATTCAAACTCCCTGATGGGTGCGCAGTATGAGATGCAACAAGATTTCTCAAGCATTATCACAAAGGGTTTATCCTTAAGAGGGATGGTCACGACTAACAGGCGGGCTGATTTCAGTGTATCGCGTGCCTATAAGCCTTTCTACTATAGCACCACCAGCTATGATAAGATCAGCAATACCTTTCGCCTGAACGGGCTCAATGATGATACCGGGACGGATTATATCGATTACGTACCGGGCACTAAGAGCGTGTTATCCACCTTCCATGGGGAACTGGCAGCCAATTATGCCCGGGACTTTGGGAAAAACGGCGTAACAGCCATGCTGATTGCCACAGCTCAGAATGACCTCAGTGGCAATGAAACGACATTGCAGAAGTCGCTGCCTTCCAGAAACCTAACATTAGGTGGTCGGTTGACTTATTCCTGGGATAACAAATATTTTTCCGAAGTCAATTTTGCCTATAACGGGTCAGAACGATTCTATAAAGATCAGCGTTTTGGTTTCTTCCCTTCCATCGGTGCTGCCTGGATGGTTTCCAATGAAAAATTCTTTGAACCTTTACTCAGCGTCATTTCTAAATTAAAAGTCAGAGGCAATTATGGCCTGGTAGGTAATGATGCCATTGGGAGCGCAGACGACCGCTTTTTCTACCTCTCCAACATCAACATGAATGACGATGGTTATGGATTCAGTTTTGGTACTGATGGCGGTTATTCAAGACCCGGTATATCTGTCTCCCGTTACGACAATACAGCGATCACCTGGGAAACAGCTAAGAACTCCACCTTTGGTTTAGAAATGAGTTTATTTGGCAAGATGGACATCACTGCAGAATACTTTACAGAAGAGCGCTACAATATCCTGATGAGCAGAGCTTCTATTCCCAATACAATGGGACTGGAAGGAGCCACCCCTAAAGCCAATGTAGGAAAGGCGCATTCAAACTCCATAGATATCAGTCTAACCTATAATCAGAATTTTGGAAAGGACTTTTCAATTTCCGGATTGGGCAACTTTACCTTCTCCAGAAATTACTTTAAGGCATATGAAGAGCCTGCTTACGACAATCCATGGTCCTATAGAGCCGGCCAGCCTATTAACCAGCAGTGGGGCTATATTGCAGAGCGCTTGTTTGTAGATGACGAAGAAGTCAGGAGTTCCCCGACACAGAATTTTGGAAGCACTCCCACCATGGCTGGGGACATCAAATTCAGGGATGTAGATGGAAACGGGATCATCAATGAAGATGATCAGGTGCCCATCGGATTTCCCACCAGCCCGGAAATTGTCTACGGCTTCGGTTTTACGGCAATATATAAGAACCTGGATTTCTCTGCCTTTGCGCAGGGGTCAGCAAGATCTTCCTTCTGGATTGACCCCAAATCAACGTCACCATTTGTGGATTACCGCTATAGCAGCGATCCTGCTCCCGATGGAGTGATCCTGAATAATCAATTACTCAAAGCGTATGCAGACAGCCACTGGTCAGAAGACAACCGTGATCTGTATGCTTTATGGCCCAGACTCAGCTATAATATCAATTCCAACAACTCTCAGAA
>DATJDF010000538.1:0-3438 GCA_035497555.1 Arachidicoccus sp.
TCACCGGTTAGTTGACGGATACCCCCGCCGGTAAGTTCCGGATTTTCATCCATAATACGTTCAATTAGCTGTCTTTCTTCTGCTGATACAAATACGGCCACATCTACCTCGCCGGTAGAGACAAAAGAAATCAGATGCGACTCTACTGTACTGATAGCCAGTTTTCTGACTTCAGCGATTTCTGTTACGGTCTTGCCTTCCATAAAGAACTCCAGTGTTATTCTTTTGGATTCACCTGCCGGCAGACGCCCGGAGGGTTTTAGATCACTCACCGTAGCAGAAACATTCAGCCGGTGCAATTGGTTAATGGATTGCAACCAGTCATTAATTTTACCAGACCGGCACATGGCTTCGGTGATGGCGATAACTTGTCTAATCTGTACCGCCTTTCGCTCCAGTGGTATAATCAGTCCAATTAATTTCTTCTGTAATGCCCCCGTCTTTTTAAGGGTCTTTAACTTTAAAAGCTGCTCTTTAAGTGGTTCAATGATCTCCTTAGCAAGCGCATCACCAAACCAGCCACAAGCTGCCTTCGTTCTGTCATGCAATACCTGATAACCCGCTTCACTTGAGGCAGCAAGCAGTCCGGTTAATTGCGTCATGAACTTCTGGGAAGTTTGGTTTTGTTGTTGAATATGACCAAATATAGCTTTCATCTTATCTAGCACTTCCTGATGTTCATTAAACATCTTGTGCTCATTTTCTACAATATAATCCGCTAACTGATCATACAGCCTTTCCCAGTCAAAGGCTTCCAGAATGAGTGTATAGATATATTGCTTTTGCTGTTCCTGTAGGGTCAGATCCAAGACTTCGTCCGGCGATTCCTTTGAACAATAATCCAGCACGACTTCATCTGTAGAAATGGCCCCGGCAAATATTTTGCTTCTTAATACCAGACCGTCCAGACTCCGAAGGCGGCTTAAGGCAACATATACCTGACCGGGCGCAAAAGAGCTGCCGGCATCAATGACAGCCTTATCGAAAGTCAGTCCCTGGCTCTTATGAATGGTAATAGCCCAGGCAAGACGTATGGGCAATTGTGCAAAACTTCCCAGTTCCAATTCTTCCACTGTATCACTCTCCTGATCATATTCATAACGGAGGTTCTGCCAGGTTTCCGGCTCCAATAAAAACAGGTCATCTTCGTCTTTAAACTTTATCCGGATCTCCTCATTGACATCGATGGATTCTACTACACCTATTTTGCCATTATAAAAACGTCTTTCTTCCCCTTTGTCATTTTTAAGGAACATGATCTGGGCGCCAATTTTCAGCGTAATATCTCTTTCTGCAGGATAGGACCGCTCCGGAAAATCGCCTTCTATTCTGGCAGAGAAAGTGTATGCATGGCCACCTAATGCCGCCAGTGCTTTTTGATTGATGCGGTCGGCAATGGCGTTATGTGAGGTAAGTGTAATATACCCATCTTCTTCACGCGGCTCAAAGTCTGGCTTATAATAACCGTTCAGTATATTCAGATCCGCCTGGTGCACCTGGTTATTACGCACTTTATTGAGCAGACTGATAAAATCTTCATTGCTTTGGCGGTATATCTTCTTTAATTCCAGATAGACCGGAGGAGTTTCCTGTAAAGCAACTGCGTTGAAAAAAAATGGGCTTGGGTAATACTGTTTGAGTATAGCCAGATCTTCGTTTCTGACAACAGGGGGTAATTGAAACAGATCACCGATAAAGATCATCTGAATCCCACCAAAGGGCTGATTGGGTTTTTTGCGTACGGACCGGAGCACGGCATCCATGGCATCCAGTAAATCGGCCCTGACCATTGACACCTCATCTATGATTAGTAATTCCAGTTCCAGCATCAGGGCTTTTTTCTGGCTGTTCAGGCGCATTTTCTCCAGTAATTGATGCCGGTTGAATACCTGTTGATTTTCTCCCGTCTCCCAGACATGCTGGGTGCTTGGTGTAAATATCCCAAAAGGCAACTGGAAGAAAGAATGAATAGTCACACCACCCGCATTAATGGCAGCGACACCTGTGGGCGCTAATACGGCCAGTTTCTTGGGGCAATTATTTTTGATATACTTCAAAAACGTCGTCTTACCTGTTCCTGCCTTCCCAGTCAGAAAAAGGTTGCTCCTGGTGAAATTTACAAAGGAAACAGCCTGCTCAAAGGGTATATTTATCTGATCAAGATCCATCATAGGGTTGCAAATTACATAAAAGTAAAAGATTAAGCAAGACGACTGCATTTAACGGCCAAAGTAGCAAGGCAGCCGGCTGACTGCCCAGCTTTTCAAAAGATTATTTTGTTAGAATAGTGTCAAAAATCAGATTTCCCAGCTTCACTGCACTATTATTTACAGCCACACTTCTTTTCCATCGCCTTACCGGAAGGCCATTTAGCGGTAATTGCCTAATTTTACACTCAACATAAAAACAGAAAATGGCAAAGCGTGGCATTATATTAATGAATCTGGGTTCACCTGATTCGACAAGTGTACCTGACCTTAAAAAATACCTTACGCAGTTTTTGATGGATGAGAAGGTCATTGACAAACCCTGGCTAATCCGTACTTTACTTGTTCGTGGACTGATTGTGCCATTCCGGTCGCCTAAATCTGCTGAAGCTTACCGAAAGATTTGGTGGAAAGAGGGCTCACCACTCATAGTACTGACAGAACAGTTAAAAGTAGCGCTTAGTCAGAAATTACCCAATCCAATGGCCATATCAATGCGTTATGGCAATCCATATCCAAAAGCAGCTTACGATTCACTTTTACAACAGGATCCGGATTTGGAGGAAGTTGTACTAGTGCCCCTGTATCCGCACTATGCCATGAGTAGTTTTGAAACGGCGGTGGATTACATGAAAAAAGCACATAAAAAACTAGGATATCGATTCAAGATCAAAGTCATAGCGCCCTTTTATAATCATCCGGCTTATATCAAAGCACTTTCGGAGAGCATCCGCCCATATTTAGACCAGGATTTTGATCAGTTGCTGTTTAGTTATCACGGTATCCCGGAAAGGCATGTGCGCAAAACGGATCCGACTGGCAACCACTGCCTGCAGTCCGGCGATTGTTGTATGACGCATTCACCGGCTCATAAAACCTGTTACCGGCACCAGGTGACGATGACCAGTCTGCTGGTCACTGAACAGCTTGGGCTACCTGAAGATAAATGGCAGCAGAGCTATCAATCCCGTCTGGGACGCGATCCCTGGTTACAACCCAATACGCAGGTACGCCTCCCATTATTGCCGGGCGAGGGAATTAAAAAATTACTTGTGGTATCTCCTTCTTTTGTAAGTGACTGTCTGGAGACACTTGAAGAACTGGGTATCCGTGGGAAGGAAGATTATCTGCAAAGCGGGGGGGAACAGTATCAATTTATTCCCTGTATGAACACACAACCGCTTTGGGTAGATGCACTTGCCCAGATCATCCAGGAAGTAAGTGAATAAGG
>DATJDF010000539.1:0-3932 GCA_035497555.1 Arachidicoccus sp.
ATCTGCCATCAAAGCGTCCGTTTGCGAGATATGGACGGATATCGACGGTATGCATAATAATGATCCGAGGATCGTCACGAAAACCAGGCCTATTGAGATACTGAGTTTTGAAGAAGCAGCGGAACTTGCTTATTTTGGTGCCAAAATCCTGCATCCAACTTGTATCTGGCCGGCGCAAAAGGCACATGTGCCTGTCAAATTGCTGAATACAATGGCGCCAAAAGCCAAGGGAACAACCATCCAGGATGACGTAGATGTCAAGGGGGCTAAAGCAGTTGCGGCCAAGGATGGCATTATTGCAATAAAAATTAAAAGCAGCCGCATGTTGCTGGCGTATGGCTTTTTGAGGAAGGTTTTTGAAGTGTTCGAAAAATACCGCACACCGATTGATATGATCACAACCTCAGAAGTAGCCATCTCTTTGACTATAGACAATGAAACTAATTTGAAGGCGATTGTCAAAGAACTGGAACCTTTTGGAGACGTTGTCGTTGATAAAGACCAGTCAATCGTTTCAATTGTAGGTTACTGCGTTGTGGAACAAAAAGAAGTTTTACTGAATATATTTGAAACGATCAATCATATTCCCATCCGGATGATTAGTTACGGGGGCAGCAGACATAATATTTCTTTCTTAATCCCGGGCAAGAATAAAAAGGAAATGTTGCAGGCGATCAATACGGGTGTTTTTGGACTATAAAGTTAGTTAATAAGCTATCACAGGCAATAACTCATTTTAAGGCCTGACAGAATAGCTCCAGATTATAGTTTAATATGGTTAACAAGACTGAGATTAGTAGGTTGACCTAAAGCTGGAAGCCCCTGAACTGTATTTAATCTGTTGAAAGTATAAAATAGAAAAAAGCGTTCTCTTTATATTTAGGGGGAGCGTTTTTTTTGATTTTATCCCCTAACTTTGCGCGCATTAGTTGGTGGCACCTGCTGCTGAGCTGATCAATATTCTTACAATTACTATCAAATTAATTTAATTTTATGCGGTTTTCATTTATAAAATTCATTTTGCTGACTTGTCTTCTTTTTTCATTACAACAAATAACTAAAGGTCAGCAAGAGCCTACTGATTATGCAAATCAGTCTAAAACACCCAAAATCCATTTAACGCAGCAGGAGAATTCGGTCGGTAAAAAGGGAGAGCTTTATTTGTCCTGGGGCTACAATAAGGAATGGTATACACCCAGTAATCTGCACATTTCTCAACCAGCTTTAGGAAATGACTATACGATTAAAAATATTTATGCGCATGATCATCCAGGTTGGAACGAAGGTCTTTTTAACCGGGCTTTGACGATCCCGCAGTATAATTACAGGTTGGGGTATTTCTTCAAGGACAATTGGGCAATTGAGGTCAATTTTGATCACACTAAATATGTCGTAGCTGACAACCAGTTATTGCATGCACAAGGGACGATGAATAATGAACCGGTAGATACCTTTATTAACAACAGGAGTGGCTTTTTAAAATATCAGCTTAATAATGGCGCTAATTTTTTATTGTTTAATCTTGTGCACAGAAAGCACCTGACCAGTCTTGGTAAGGATTGGTTTGATGCGGCCTTACTTATGAAAGGTGGAGTGGGTGTTGTTATACCGCATGTTCAAAATGAGGTGGATGGGCATGCAAATAAGAAAGGGTTCCAGTTCGGCGGCTTTGATGCCGGGTTTGAAGCCGGAATCCGTGCCACATTTTTCCGGTATGCTTATTTAGAATTTACCAATAAAGTCCTGGCTGCGCAGTATTACAATCTTCGGGTGTATAAAGGGAATGCGAAACAGTTTTTTGGTTGTTACCAGATGATTCTTAGCATCGGTGCCAGCATACCGCTCAAAAAATAATTGGTTTGATATAGGGGAGTGCCACCGGTCCTGGCTGGATAGAGTGGCTCTGCTTTTTTCCAGTGACCTGGGGCAACTAACGTAGGGAACACTGATCTGTTTTCAAAGAAACCGGTTTATTGTTCAAAGGTGACCGACAGCACAATCATTTGGGTTCTGAACCGGTCAAGAACATTGGAATATGGATTTTCCGGATCTTTCACCTGACTATTGCCAAGTGTATTGGATATTTTGATTTGGGGGGAGATGACAGAAAAAGGCATGTAAAAATTAAACCCAATGCCACCTTCATATCCAAAATCAGCTTTTCTGAATAATGGTGGTGGATTTTGATCTAATTGCATGGCTTCTTTATACTCACTGGCACTGGCAGACAGATTGAAGTCATATTTTACCCCTCCAAACATATATACCCTGAAATTTCTCATTCGGTCAGAATTTAATTTTAGTTGAAGTGGAACGCTGAATATATTGGCCGGTAATTTGAGGTTCTCTATAGCCGGCTTTTCCGGGTGGGCGTTTTGATACTCCGTCGTATAATAATAGGAAAGGGATTTTGAACCACCAAGAATGAGTTTTGGGACGGTTCTTAACTCCAGGCGGTTGGTCAGCTTTTTGGTGATCATGAAGCCTAAAGCCAGACCACTGCTGCCATGGGGTTCGATCCGAGAAAAGGTGTTCTGCCCTTCAAATGCCGCTGATCGGGTGGTCTGCAGGGTGCTGTTATTATAACCGATGCTGATCCCGAAATAAAAAGGTAACTCATCATGATTTGGCCGGTTCAGGTGTGGTTGAGCTTGCAATGTACCACCGAATAGAATGGCTATCATTATTAAGAGGCGGTGAGTATTGGATGGAAACATGACGCTAAACTAAATTAAATGAATGATATTACAAATATCTTCAAAAATTACTACTCTACATTAATAAATTATAACTACTACCTTTAAAGTAGAATTGAAATTGTAGTTTTGCAAAAATTTTGGCTAATGAGTGAAGAATTAGAACAAAACCTGATAGACGCCCAATTTGAGTTGCTGCTTCACGATAAAAATGCCGCTAACCTGCAGGATTTTTTGAATGATCAGGGCATTAGTGACGTTGTGGCCTTAATTGACAGATATCCTGAAAGCGAGGCGTCAATTATTACCCATATGGCCGTTCACAGAGCGTCCAGGGTGTTTAAATTGCTCGATATCTCTACTCAGAAGTCCGTGATCAAGGAGCTGCCTCCTTATAAAACGGCGGAATTACTCAACCAGCTGTCTCCGGATGACAGAACGGATTTTCTGGAAGAATTACCTAAAAGTGCACTGAGAGATCTCATAAAATTACTCAATCCTGAAGAGGTCAAAATCACGCTTAGGATGCTTGGGTATCCGGAGGATAGCGTCGGCCGTCTGATGACGCCTGACTATATTTATGTATATGAAAATGATACAGTAGCTGAAGCTTTCCGGATAATACGTAAGAATGGTAAAAATTCTGAAACCATTGATGTGATCTATGTCATCAATAAAAAGGGTGAATTAGTGGATGACTTCCGGATCCGGGATTTGATACTGGCTTCTTCTGATATGAAGATAAGTGAATTGATGGATGGTCGTATTATTTCGCTGAATGTTAAGGATGATCAGGAGAAGGCAAGTCATATATTCAGGATGAATAACCGTGTCGCATTACCCGTTGTAGACGACAACAATATTTTGCTCGGTATTGTAACCATTGATGATATCTTATGGGTGACCAATGAAGAGTATAGTGAGGATATGCAGAAAATGGGGGGTACTGAAGCTTTGGATGAACCCTACCTGGATACACCATTTTTTAAATTGATTCGTAAAAGGGCCCCTTGGCTGATTATATTGTTTCTCAGTGAAATGCTGACTACCACTGCAATGACGCATTATGCAGAGGAGATACAAAAAGCTACGGTGCTCGCTTTATTTATTCCCTTGATTATGTCAAGCGGTGGTAATAGTGGTTCGCAGGCGTCTACACTCATTATCCAGGCAATGGCAGTAGGGGAGGTCACCGTCAAAAACTGGTGGCATATTATGCGCCGGGAAATCCTGAGT